>JAINCL010000064.1:0-8399 GCA_036574145.1 Deferribacterales bacterium
TTGTGAAAGCTGTCCAGCTAACATCAGTGAAACTAAACAATAATTTTATGGGGCTATTTTAGTCCCTTTTGGTATATTTTTCTCTAAACTCTTTTAGTATTTTCCAGGAATTTTTCTCTTTTTTTAAAATCGTTTTAGTGTAATAAATAACTTCACCTTCTTCTGAGTCTAAAAACGATTCTATGGACAAGATTTGAGCTAACGTTCCTTTGATATGTTCACTTACTATATCGATTTTTATCGGCATTGTTTGCTTATATATCTCCTGGAAGTGTTCATAATATATATCTTTAGTTGGGAAAAAAGATTTTAATTCACTGTTTTCACTGTAGAGATTGTATATCTCATCTGGTTTATTTTGTATAAATGCTTCAAAGCGTTTTATAAGTATTTCAGAGATTGAGCCCAAGCTTTTTCCCCTCTAAAAATAGTAAATAATTTATCTCTTTTAATAGATTAGTGAATGTTGACCGATTTAATGCAGAGATAAATAATGCGTCAGAGTATTCAGATTTTAATTTCTCAATATCCTCATTACCGATTTTATCTATTTTATTAAAAACGATGAGCTTTTTCTTATTTCCAAGTTCCATTTCATCGAGGATACTATTAACAGCATTAATCTGTTTTGCAGCTTGAGGATTTGATGCATCCACAAGATGTATAAGTAGATCAGAATCGTAAAGCTCTTCGAGTGTTGATTTGAATGCCCCTTTTAAGCTATCTGGTAAATTTCTGATGAAACCCACGGTATCTATAAGTATGCATTCCCTCTCTTCAGGGAAACGCAATCTTTTTGATGTTGTATCAAGTGTAGCAAACATAAGATCATCTGCATATACTTCACTATTTGTAAGATTGTTAAGCAGTGTAGATTTGCCTGCATTTGTATAACCTATTATGGAAACTATTGGAATATCTTTTTTTGATCGTTTGCTTCTTTGAGTATTTCTTATAGATTCTATCTCTTTTAATTTTTTGGTTAAAAATGCTATTCTATCACGTATTCTTCTTTTGTCGATTTCAAGCTTTGTTTCCCCAGGCCCTCTTCCCCCTATACCACCTGTGAGCCTTGAAAGGGAGTCATCTCTTGCTGTAAGTCTGGGAAGGATATGCTTAAGCTGGGCGAGTTCCACCCTTATTTTACCTTCATTGGATTTTGCTCTACGGGCAAAAATATCGAGAATTAATTGGGTTCTATCTAAAATCTTCGATTCTGTAGTTTCAGAGATACTTCTTGATTGTGCTGGGGTTAATACATTGTCAAATATTATGTAATCTATATTATTTTGTAAAGTATATATCTCTATCTCTTTTAATTTACCTGGTCCTACTATATATTTTGGATGAATTTGTTGTTTTATCTGTATGAAATAGTTTATAGGGGTTATACTGGCCGTTCTGCATAACTCTTTTAGTTCATTTATATTCTCTTCAGATTCTTTCTTATTTTTATACACACCTACCAAGATTGCTGTATATCCATTTTTTATATTTAATTTTTCCTTAGAGGTTTGATAAAGTTCACCCTCGATAGCTTCAATAAATGGGATAAATTCATCTTTAATGTTGTAGGGGTCTTTATATTCAATAATATCTATCCCTTTATTATTTGATGGGTGTATATAAGCAAGGAGCAATTTATAAGGATCACCTGATTCAGAGATTTTTATAGCAGCCAAAGCATCAAGCCTTAAAAGTTTGAGGTCAGTGATATCATCCTCAGTTATATCTTCACCATATAAATGAGTGTGGACAAGTCTTAAACCTCTCAATTTTCCCGGGGAGATGGCAAAACGATCCAGTTTCGGGATTAGTATTTCTTTGTTTGTTCCAACAAGAACATATTGAATGATATTATTTCTATCTATTAGTAAGCCTATCTGCCTACCCATTTCTGTAGAAAGGTTTGATATCCTTTTGATTAATTCATTAGAAATTAGAGTTTTTGAAATATTCTTCTTTTTTACAAGTTTTTCCAAAGTTCTTAAAAAACTTGCCTTGACATTTTCAGTATATCCGTATAAAATAAATACCTCCTTTTTGGTTAATATTATAAAAATTATTAAAACTGTCAATGGAGGATTTATGAAATATCCTTTAGAAGTTCAAAAAATTATTTTAAATGAAGCAAATCCCGTTGGTTATGAGATCGTTTCTGTAATGGAATCTCTCGGAAGGGTGGCATATGAAGATGTATTTTCCAATAGAAATTTACCTCCTAAAAATAATTCTGCTATGGATGGTTATGTTATAAGATGGACAGATTATGAGAAGGGTACAAGAAGATTTAAAATTAAAGGTGTAATAATAGCAGGAGATGATGTTACTTCACTTAA
The DNA here is from genome assembly GCA_036574145.1 of Deferribacterales bacterium. Classification (GTDB taxonomy): domain Bacteria; phylum Chrysiogenota; class Deferribacteres; order Deferribacterales; family Calditerrivibrionaceae; genus Calditerrivibrio. The sequence goes on from JAINCL010000064.1 coordinate 2,340, forward strand.
AATAGGTGAAAATGAGTGCTATAAAATTATGACAGGTGGTTTTATCCCTGATGGTGGGGATGCTGTTGCTGAGATTGAGATATGTAAAGAGTTAGATGGTTATGTGGAAATAGATGGTAAAATGAAGCATTTAAACCACATCAGAAATGCTGGTGAAGATGTTTCAGTGGGATCCAGGATTAATATTAAGGGATTAGAGATAACACCTTTTATTTTAGCAAGACTTGTTTCTGCAGGTGTAACTTTTATAAAGGTGGCGAGAAGATTGAGAATAGGTGTAATATCCACAGGTAGTGAACTTATCTACCCTACCGATTCTGCTTATCCTGAAAAAACTATAGATTCAAACGGATTATTTGCAAAAAGCTATTTTAAAAGATTAAATATCGATCTTGAATATCTTGGTATTTTTAGAGATGATGATGATAAACTGGAACATTTTATAAAACATATGGATAACAAATATGATATAATCATCTCCAGTGCTGGTATCTCTGCTGGAGATTACGATATTATGTCCAATATAGCCAGTAAAGTTGGTGTAGACTGGAAAATAAAAGGTGTAAAACAAAAGCCTGGAAAACCTTTTTCCTTCGGTTTTTTAAAAGGGATACCATTTTTTGCACTCCCTGGCAACCCTGTAAGTTCCGCTTTTTGTATTTTCTTCTATCTTGAGCCATTTATAAAAAAGGTTCTTGGTATGAATAATTGTTTGCCAAAAGCTATAAATGCTACTCTTAAGGGTAAAATGAAAAAGAGAAACGATAGGGTACATTTTAATAGGGTTATTCTGAGATATGAATATGATCGTTTTGTAGCTTATCCTTTTGAAAATCAAGATTCACATGTTATAGGTTCTATAAAAGAATCGAATGGATTTTGCATGTTACCTTCTGAAATGTTGGGTGAGATTGAGGAAGGTACAATTCTTACGGTATACCCTTATGAGTTCAGAACAATTTTTTAGAACGATTTATGAAGATAAAGATATTGTTGTAATCGATAAGGAGCATGGAGTTCATGTAATAGAGGATAGGTACGATAAAAATTTACCAACAATAAGGGGTATGTTGAATAGTATCTATGGTAAAGTTTTTATTGTTCATAGGTTGGATTCAGGGACTGGTGGTTTGCTTGTGGTTGCTAAAAATGAAAATTCCCATCGTGCTCTTTCTCTACAGTTTGAGGAGGGTTTAGTTAGGAAAAGATATTATGCCCTTGTGGTTGGGAAATTCAGTTATCCCCTTACATGTATGTTGCCTATTTCAAAGGTAAATTATCATGGTAGGTATAAAATAAACTTTAAGAGTGGAAGGAGAGCTATAACATCTTTTTATCCAATTAAAATATATGATAATAAAACTTTGCTTGATGTTGTTCCTTTGACTGGTAGAAGTCATCAGATAAGAGTACATCTTAAGGCTTTAAAGCACCCACTTATGAACGATTTTCTATATAATGTGAAAACTGATGATAAAAGATTAACGCTTCAAGCATACGAACTTATTTTTAATCATCCCACCAGAAATGAGGAGATGGTTTTTAGGGTAGATATTTCTGGGTATATGAAAGATTGGTTGAGTAGTTGAGTTGGTGAGTAGGGTTAGGAAAAAAATTTGATTTTTCAAAAAAAAATAGTATATAATAGTCTTTTCGGAGGTAGTTTATGAGTTATATTATGAATACCTATAATAGATATGATATCGAATTTGTAAAAGGTGAAGGTGGTTATTTGTATGATAAGAACGGTAAAAAATATATAGATTTTGCTTCAGGTATAGCTGTTACAAATCTTGGTCATAGTAATAAAGAGATTACAAAGGTAATATGTGAACAAGCTTCTACATTGATCCATACATCGAATCTTTATAAAAATGGTTTACAGGAGTCTTGTGCAGAGTTGATTTCAAAGCTTAGTTTTGGGGGAAAAGTGTTTTTTTGTAACTCCGGTGCTGAGGCAAATGAGGCTGCCTTGAAGCTTGCAAGAATATATGGAAACAAAAAGTATGCTGGTGAGAGATACGAAGTTATAACTATGGTGAATTCTTTTCATGGGAGAACTTTTACAACACTTTCTGCAACTGGTCAGGAAAAGGTTAAAAAAGGTTTTGAGCCTGTACTCGGTTTTTTCCATCATGTACCTTACAATGATTTAGACGCTTTGTTGTCAACTATAAATAGTAATACGGTTGCAATAATGCTTGAGGTTGTTCAAGGTGAAGGTGGGGTTGTGCCTGCTGATCCAGATTATATAGGAAAGGTTAAAGAGATCTGTGATGAGAAAGATATACTTTTTATTATCGATGAGGTTCAAACCGGTATAGGTAGAACAGGTAAATTTTTTGGTTATCAGCATTATGGTATCGAACCTGATGTAATGACTCTTGCCAAGGCTTTGGGTAATGGTTTTCCAATTGGTGCAATGGTGGCAAAGGATAAATTTGCTGAGTATTTGGCTCCAGGTACCCATGCTTCCACTTTTGGGGGTAATTACCTTGGTTGTGCCATAGCTAAAAGGGTTCTGGAAATAATCTCCGATGAAAGATTTTTAAAATCTGTGAATGAAAAATCTGTATATATGGTTGAAAAACTAAGAAATATTTTTAATGGAGTTGGAGTTATAAGAGGTATTGGGCTCATGCTTGGAGTAAAGCTTGAAAAGTTTCAGCAATCAGATTTTATAAATCAAGCCCATAAAAATGGTATATTGACAGTTCCGGCTGGTGATAATACCATTAGGATCTATCCACCGTTGAATGCAGACTATGAGTTTTTGGATGAAGGTTTGGAGCTACTTAAAAAGAGTTTAGGGGAATTACTATGAAGAAAGATTTTTTAACTTTGAGAGATTTTGATGGTGAAACACTTAAAAATATTGTTAAGTTGGCAATTAGATTTAAAAATGATAGACCAACTTTCGGTAGCGATATCTTAAAAAACAAGACAGTTGCTTTGCTGTTTGAAAAATCCTCCACAAGAACCCGTGTATCTTTTGAAGTGGGTGTTTATGAAATGGGGGGGTATCCACTTTTTCTCAGTAAGAATGATATTCAGCTTGGTAGAGGTGAGACGATAGAAGATACTGCAAGAACATTATCCCGTTATGTTCATATGATTATGATACGTACATTTGAACATACTAAGGCTGAGGCTCTTGCTAAATATAGTTCTGTACCTGTTATCAACGGATTAACTGATGAGTTTCATCCATGCCAGGTTATGGCTGATATGATGACAATTTTTGAAAAGTTTGGCACTTATAATGTCAAGATGGCTTACATAGGTGATGGTAACAATATGGCACATTCACTTATGCTTGGCGCAGCTAAATTTGGGCTTAATTTTTCCATTGCTACCCCTAAAGGGTATGAGCCAGACAAGGATATATATCTACATGCAAAAAGTATAGCTGAAAAAAATGGTACTGAAATATGTTTATGCAATGATCCTTTTGAAGCTGTAAGAGGGGCTGATATAATCTATACAGATGTATGGACCAGTATGGGGATGGAAGCGGAAAATGAGATTAGATTAAAAGCTTTTAAGGATTATCAGGTTAGTGAAAAACTTTTAAAAAGTACGGGAAAAGATACATATTTTATGCACTGTCTTCCGGCACATAGGGGTGAAGAGGTGACAGATGATGTTATAGAGTCTAAACAGTCTATAGTGTTTGATCAGGCTGAGAATAGACTCCATGCTCAAAAGGCTATTATGGCATATTTGATAAAAAATGGTGAAATTGGAGGTTTGTTATGAGTAGAGAAAAGGTTGTACTTGCATATTCAGGAGGTCTTGATACTTCTGTGATATTGAAATGGCTTGATTTAAAAGGTTACGATGTGGTTGCTTATGTTGCAGATCTTGGACAGAGGGATGATTTTAAGGCGATAGAGGAGAAAGCTTACAAATCTGGTGCTAAGGAATTCTATGTTGTTGATCTCAAAGACTACTTTGTAAAGGATTTTGTTTATACATCCATTAAGTTCAATGCTGTATATGAGGGGCGTTATTTAATGGGTACATCTCTTGCAAGACCTGTTATTGCTAAAGGGATGGTGGATATTGCTAAAAAAACTGGAGCTAAATATATTGCTCATGGTGCAACAGGTAAGGGTAATGATCAGGTCCGTTTTGAAATATCTGTTGCGGCTCTTATGCCTGAATTAAAAGCGATAGTACCATGGAGGGATCCATCCTTTTTTAATGTTATCAAAGGTAGAAAAGAGGCTATGGAGTTTGCAAAAGAGCATGGTATCCCTGTTAAAGCTACTGTTGACCAGCCTTGGAGTTCTGATGAAAACCTTATGCATATCAGTTTTGAAGCTGGAATTCTTGAAGATCCTGCAATGAGACCACCAAAAGAGATGTTTGAGTTAACAGTTGATCCTAAAGATGCACCAGATGATGCTGAAATTATAGAGATAGAATTTGAAAAAGGTGAACCTGTTAGATTGAATGGTCAGAGTTATGGACCAGCTGATATGTTAAAACAGTTAAATACAATTGCAGGTAAGCATGGTATAGGTAGAGTGGATATGGTTGAAAGTAGGTATGTTGGGATGAAGTCGAGAGGTGTGTATGAAACACCGGGCGGAACTGTTTTAATGGCTGCCCATAGAGATCTTGAAGCATTAACCCTTGACGGTTCTTTAATAAATCTTAAAGACACTTTGATGCCAAGGTTTGCTCAGCTTGTATATGCTGGTTACTGGTTTACACACGAGATGGATTGTTTGAGAACATTTGTTGAAAAGACACAAGAGTTTGTCGACGGTAAAGTAAGGCTTGAGCTTTACAAAGGTAATGTGACATGTATTGGTAGAGAGTCTGAATATTCACTTTATGACAAACTTGTTGTATCTATGGACGACGACCTTGGTGCATATAACCAGACAGATGCAACAGGATTTATTAAATTACATTCTTTGCCTGTAAGGGCACATGCAAAAAGACTCAATAAAATAAAGAAAGGTTAGGGTATGTATTTTCAAGATGTAATTTTAAGTTTACAGAATTTTTGGGCTAAGAATGGGTGTATTGTTTATCAACCATATGATATAGAGGTTGGAGCAGGTACATTTAATCCTGCGACCTTTTTAAGGGCGCTTGGACCTGAACCATGGAATGTCGCTTATGTTGAGCCAAGCAGGAGACCCACTGATGGTAGATATGGTGAAAATCCGAATAGACTTCAGCATTACTATCAGTTTCAGGTAATTTTAAAACCATCTCCTGATAATATACAGGATTTGTACCTTGAAAGTCTTAAAACCCTTGGTATAGACCCCCTTGAACATGATATCAGGTTCGTTGAGGATGATTGGGAATCTCCCACATTGGGTGCTTGGGGGCTTGGTTGGGAGGTTTGGCTTGATGGAATGGAGATAACTCAATTTACATATTTTCAGCAGTGTGGGGGTATAGACCTTAAGCCTGTTTCAGGTGAGATCACTTATGGCCTTGAAAGGATAACTATGTATCTGCAAGGTGTGGAGTCGGTGTTCGAGCTGAAATGGAATGAGAATGTAACTTATGGGGATGTTTATCATAGAAATGAAGTTGAATTTTCGAGATATAATTTTGAAGAAGCCGATGTGGAGATGAATTTTAAGCTTTTTGAGATGTATGAGAAGGAATGTATTAGACTTGTAAATAAGGGTCTTGTTTTACCTGCTTACGATTTCTGTTTGAAATGTTCCCATACCTTTAATATACTTGATGCAAGAAATGCTATTTCGGTAACGGAGAGAACAGGTTATATAGCTCGAGTTAGAAATCTTGCAAAACTTTGTGCTGAAGGGTACTATAAATCAAGAGAGGAGATCGGTTTTCCACTTTTGAAAAATAAATAATAAAAAGGCAGGTTTTAACCTGCCTTTTTTATATAATCTCCATCAATTTTTTAACCATATCTTCTATGCCCAATGCAACTTCTGATATAGATTTACCAAGCATATATGCTGGTGTGGTAATGATTTTATTCTCTTTATCTATTACAGCCTCTTTTACCGGGCAGTTTATATGCTCTCCACCAAGTTTATTTATGGCTCCCGCTAC
>JAINCL010000065.1:0-1868 GCA_036574145.1 Deferribacterales bacterium
GAGGTAAATTTATGCAAGATTCAGTCCCATTGGGAACTGGTGCAATGGCTGCAATTCTAAGTATGGATGAAAAAGTGGTAGTTGAAACATGCAATGAGATATCCAAGGATCAATTTATAGTGGAACCAGCTAATTTCAACTCAGATGGACAAATTGTTGTTGCAGGTCATGCTGAAGCGGTGGACATCCTCATTGAAAAATTGAAAGAAAAAGGTGGAAGAAAAATAATAAAGCTTCCCGTAAGTGCCCCATTCCATTGTTCTTTAATGAGACCTGCAGAAATAAAGATGGGTGAATATTTAAAAAATGTTCAGATTAAAGATCTAACAAAACCTATTTTCAGCAATGTTACCGCAGAAAAAGAAGTATTAGCTGATGAAGTTAGAACAAATCTAATCAAACAGGTATCCAGCCCGGTAAAGTGGACATCACTAATAAGAAATATGATAAAAGAAGATGTTGATACTTTTATAGAAGTTGGTGCCGGCAATGTTTTAACAGGACTAATAAAAAAGATTGATAAAAATGTAAAATGTTATAATATCTCTAAAATCGATGATCTTGAAACCTTAGGAGGTTTTTGTGTTTGATGGTAAAACTGTTTTAATTACTGGAGCTTCAAAAGGTATCGGTAAAGCGATCGCTTTAGAATTTGGTAAACTTGGTGCAAATGTATGTATAAACTATGCTTCAAGTCAAGATAGTGCCCTTGAAGTTATGTATACAATCAAAAAATTTAATGAAAATGTTGAAATTTTTCAGGGGGATGTTGCTGACGAAAACTCTGTAAAATCGATGTTTGACAAAATAGAGGAACGTTTTGGTGCCGTTGACATATTAATAAACAATGCAGGGATAACAAAAGACAACATAATAATGCGAATGAAAAGTGAAGAATGGGATAATGTAATAAATACAAATCTAAAAGGTGCATTTAACTGTATTAAAATAGCATCCAAAGGTATGATGAAAAAGCGGTATGGTAAAATTGTAAATATCACAAGTGTAGTTGCCTTTACAGGTAATATAGGGCAGGCAAACTACATTTCCAGTAAAGCTGGTATGGTAGGGCTAACAAAATCAGCAGCTATAGAGCTTTCTGCAAGAGGGATAAGGGTTAATGCCATAGCCCCAGGTTTTATAGATACCGAAATGACAAAAGACCTCCCGGAAGATGTAAAAAATGGTATGCTACAAAAGATTCTTTTAGGTTATTTCGGTAGACCCGAAGATGTGGCAAAAGGTGCTGTTTTTCTTGCATCACCAGATTCAGATTATATAACAGGAACTGTTTTACATATAAATGGTGGTATGTTTTTAGGTTAAAACAAAAAAATTAATACAAAAGGAGGCATTATGGCAGATATTGCTGAAAAAGTGAAAAAAATCATTGCAGAGCAACTTAATATTGATGAGGCTCAGGTAAAACCAGAAGCTTCATTCATCGATGATCTCGGCGCAGACTCTTTAGACACTGTAGAGCTTATTATGGCTCTCGAAGAGGAGTTTGATATAGAGATCCCTGATGATGTTGCAGAAAAGATCAAAACTGTAGGCGATGCAATTGATCAAATTACCAAACTGAAGTCTTAATTAAAACTTAAGAGGGGGCTCCCCCCTTTCTCTGGAGGTAAAATGAAAAGAAGAGTTGTTATTACTGGTGTAGGATTACTTACTCCTGTGGCAAATGGAACAGCTGAAACATTTAATGCTCTGCTGGAAGGGAAAAGTGGAGCAGGGTATATAACCTATTTCGATGCAACAGATTTTCCTGTAAAGATTGCTGCAGAGATAAAAAATCTAAATCCAGAGGAATATGTAGATAAAAGAGATATTAAAGTTTATGACAGATTTGTCATTTTTGGTAT
>JAINCL010000066.1:0-2671 GCA_036574145.1 Deferribacterales bacterium
GTAATACTGGCAGTTGCTAGAAAGGACATTATTTCTGGTGTATTATCGACACTTGCACCTACTAAGATGAAAGTTTCTGTGGTTGATTTAGAAGTTTTTGCCTTGATAAATGCATTTGAATTGACATATGGGATTAATGCTGATGTAAATGCAATTTTAAATTTAGGGCATTCATCGTCGATGATCGTTTTCATTAAAAATGGGTATTATGAGTTTTCAAGAGAGATGGGTATTGGTGGTAAAGACTGTATTGAGATGGTTCAAAAGAAGTTAGGTATCTCTTACGAAGATGCAAGAACAATGGTCACAGATAAGGAGGCTGTAGAGTTTAATGAAGATTTACAGAGGATAATAAGTGATTTTAATACACAATTAAGCTATGAGATAAAGCACTCAATAGAGCTTTTTTTTACAACTACAAGATATAATACTTCAAAAATATATTTATGTGGTGGTCTTGCAATACTTTATGATGTAAAAAACTCAATAGAGAGAACTACAGATATTCCTGTTGAGGAGTTTAATCCTTTCTTAAATATTAATACAACAAATATAACTGATTTTGACTTATTGTTAAGTAATCCTTATCTATTTAATACAGCTTTGGGCTTAGCCCTTAGAAAGGTGAAAGACAGATGATAAAGGTCAATCTATTAGGTGTAAAAAAACGGAAGAAAACTAACCCAATTTTTATCGAGTTGATAATTGTTTTAGCGCTGTTATTGGGCTATGTGATGTTTTTTATAAATTTAAATGTTTCGTTGAGGTCAGAACTGGAACATTATAATACTGAGATTGTTGCTCTAAAAACTGAGCTAAGTAAGTTACAAAAGATAAAGCGTGAAGTTGATGAATTTAAAAAACGTAGAGAAGAGCTGCAGAAAAAGATAGATATAGTTAAGAATCTTAAAAAAGGTCAGAAAGGGTATGCCCCATTATTTATTAATATTGAGAAGAGCTTACCAGAAGATGTCTGGATAAATAATATGAATTATAATGGGACAACTCTTTCGATGAGTGTTACTTCTCTTAGAAGTTCATCTGTTAATCAGTTTATAATGAATATGTATAAAACTAACATGTTTACCAATATAGAATTAAAGGTTGTTAGAAAGGGTAATGTTGATAGAGTGGACATTAACAATTTTGACATAATTGCTAATGTAAATTTAGGTGGTTGATATGGAAGGATTGTTAAATAAGTTCGGATCAATTAAGGTTTTATATAGAGTTTTGATTTATATTTTCATATTTATAATACTTGGTGCTTTGTATTATTATATGATCTACACACCGCTAAAAGATGAGATAAGCAAAGCAAAAAACGAGTATGATAGGTTAGTATTGGATATATCTAAAATAAAACCGATTACACTTAATTATGAACAGTTTAAAAAAGAGATTGAGATTTTAGATAGACAGTTTAATATGTTGCTTGAAATATTGCCCAATGAAAAGAGTTATAACTTATTGTATGACCAGTTGGTCAGCCTTGCTGAAAGAAATTGTTTGAAAGTTGTTTTATTCCAACCAACCAATGAAAGTTCTATTGATGATTTCCATTCTAAGGTAAATTTTAATATGAATGTTGAAGGTGGTTATCTGGAATTTGTTACTTTTTTACATAATTTAAGCTATCTGAATAGAGTGATTAATGTAAATAATTTCACTATATCTCAAAGAAAAGATCAGACAGGAGTGATATTATTAACTGTCAGTATGTCGATGAACTCTTATATGTTTAAGCAAGCAAAAGGTGAAAGTATAGAAAATGCAGGAAAAGGGGATAAAAAATGATAAATTATCTGGAGAATAAATCATGAGATACATCATATTGCTACTGGTAGCTTCCTTGGTAGCCTGCGGAGGAGAACAAAAGGTGGAGATGCCTAAATCTGCTCCCACTAAAGTTGAGCCTGTGAAATTTGATACAACAGAACTATTACAGCAGGAGGAAGAGTTAAAAGCATTGTTCAAACAAAAATCTGAACCTTTGAATTATAAACCAAAAAAGGATCCTTTCAGATCTGTGGTTGAAGTTTATAAAGAAAGTCTTGTTAACCAATTTAGTGAAAATCCACTAAGGAATGCCACACTTGATCAGATTGTACTTGTGGGTGTTTTGCATAGCAAATTGGGTAATGTTGGAGTTGTTGAAATAGCCGGACAGACCTTTTATGTTAAAGTAGGAGATAAAATAGGTATTAACGATGGAGTAATCGTTGATGTAACATCCAATTCTCTTAGGATAAGGCAGATGGAAAAAGATATTTTTGGTAACATGAGGGCAACAGTGAAAGATATATCGATTGCAACAAATCAAGGAGGTAAATTATGAAAAAGTTTTTTAAATATATTATTTTATCGACTATTGTTTTTGTTTATTTAATAGGTTGTGCAGAAAAAAAAGTTGACTTGGCATCTAAGGATCAACTGGGAATAGTCGAAAAACCTAAGATTGAGAAGATCGATATAGTAAAAATTGATAAAAAGTATGAGATGATGATTTATGTGCCAAACAAGGATATTTCGGTTTTCTATGGTAAAAATCCTTTCTCTCTTACAGTAATAGTTCAGGATGTTGAGGCGAGTACAGATGTTATGAAATATTCATATGCTGATGAAGTGATTGAAAATATTTCAGTATTGCCAAGACAGAATCAGGTTTTAA
>JAINCL010000067.1:0-3303 GCA_036574145.1 Deferribacterales bacterium
TAATCTTCTCACCAAGCCACATAAGAAATATTGTACCTGCAGTAAGCGTCAATGCTGTTATAATCCTAAAACCCCATCCAGGATATATTACAATAGATGCTCCGGTAGGTGATGTCATCCCTTCAAGACCTATTGCAATACCTGTACCCTGTATCATAGATATAAGTACAGTTCCATAACGTGTATATTTGGTTATTTTAGCTCTACCTTCAGAACCCTGTTTTTTCAACTCAGCTAAATGAGGAGATACAACAGCTAAAAGCTCCATAATAATAGATGCAGAAATATATGGCATTACCCCGAGACCACATACAGTAAGCCTACTAAGTGCTCCACCAGTGAACATATCGAAAAAACCAAGTATATTACCAGACTGCCTTGCAAAAAATTCAGTTAATGCCGTAGAATTTATACCCGGAGTAGGTATATGGGTACCAATTCGATATACTACTAAAAGGAAAAGAGTAAATAATACTCTTTTCCTTAATTCAGCAACTGAAAATATATCTTCTAATTTTTTAAACATTATACTACCTCAAGGTTTTGACTTCACCACCAACATCAGTCAGTTTTTTTGCAGCGGATGACGATATTTTGTCTACTTCCACTATAAGCTTCTTTGTTATATCACCAACCCCCAATACCTTAACACCATCTTTATTACCTTTAATTAAACCTTTTTCAACAAGTGTATCTTTATTAACTATTTCACCATTATTAAACTTATCTTCGAGTTGATAAAGATTTACAATCTCAAATTCTAATGCAAACCTTTTATTATTAAATCCTCTTTTTGGTAATCTTCTAGTTAATGGCATCTGACCGCCTTCGAATCCTGGTTTTGTTTGTCCACCAGAACGAGCTTTCTGCCCTTTATGCCCTTTACCAGCAGTAGTACCTAATCCGCTACCTGAACCTCTTCCAACTCTCTTTCTACTTTTAGTAGAGCCTGGAGCAGGTCTTAAATCATGTAATTTCATATACTACCCCTCTTTACGAAATATTATTTCACTAATCTCTTTACCTCTACAAGAGGCTACCTGATCAAGTGTTCTAATCTTTTTAAATCCATTTAATACTGCCAAAATCATATTATTAGGATTTCTACTCCTTACAGATTTAGCAAGTATATCATGAACTCCAGCAAGTTCAAACAATGACCTCGTCACACCACCTGCAATAATACCTGTACCAGGTGCAGCAGGTTTCATAATTATCTCAGCAGCACCAAACTTACCCACAACTGCATGAGGAATAGTCCCTTTAGAAATAGGTAGTTTTATTAAATTCTTTTTAGCAGCTTCAAAAGCTTTTCTGATTGCATCAGGTACTTCCCTGGCTTTACCATACCCTATACCAACAGTTCCATTTCTATCACCAACAATTACCATAGCTGTAAATCTAAAAATCCTACCACCTTTTACAACTTTTGTAACCCTTCCAATATGGACAACTTTATCTTCTAATTGATTTACATTTGTACTCAAAGCGTCCTCCTTAGAATTCCAGACCTGATTCTCTCGCAGAATCGGCCAAAGCTTTTATTTTACCATGATAAATATAACCACCTCTATCAAAAACTACTTTTTTAAACCCTTTTTCGATAGATCTCTCAGCTATCAGCTTCCCTATCTCTTTGCATACCTCTATATTCAACCTACCATTATACTTCTCTTTAAGAGGTTTTTCCAGAGAACTTGCTGATGTAATTGTATGACCTATCTCATCATTTATAAGCTGAACATATATATAGCGGTTACTTCTAAATACAGCTAATCTTGGTCTTTCAGCTGTCCCAGATATCTTTTTTCTTATCCTTATATGCCTTCTGATCCTTGAATCTTTTATAGCACCCATAATATAATTACTCCTTACTTATTTTTTACCAGACTTACCAGCTTTTCTAAGTATATGTTCACCTTCATACCTTATACCTTTACCTTTGTATGGTTCTGGTGGTCTGAGTGCTCTTAAATTAGCTGCTACCTGCCCTACTAATTGCTTGTCGATACCTCTAACACCAAATTTTGTTTGAGATTCAACAAAAAACTCTATCCCCTCTGGTGCCTCATATACAACTGGATGCGAATAGCCTAAAGAAAAATCCAAAGCTTTCCCTTTTAATGCTACCCTATAACCAACACCAACAATCTCCAATTTCTTTTCAAAACCTTTAGTAACTCCGGTAACCAAATTACTCAACAATGACCTAACCAATCCATGAAGCGATCTCACATCTCTATGATCGCTATTTCTTGTAACAACAATCTGATTACCTTCAATATTAACATCTATATTCTCAGGTTTTTTACAGGTTAAAACACCCTTAGGTCCTTCAATCTTAATATTATCACCATCTATACTAACCTTTACAGAACTTTCTAATACGATCGGTTTTTTACCTATTCTTGACATCGATAATCCTCAATTACCATATTTTAAGAAGATACTCACCACCGACCTTTTCTTTTTTGCACTGCTTTACAGTTTTGATACCTGAAGATGTAGAAACTATACCTGTTCCCAATCCCCCCAAAACGATATCAAGATTTTTAGATTTTACATAAATTCTTCTACCTGGTTTACTAACCCTTTCTGCTCCACGAATTACAGATTCACCCTCTTCAGTATACTTAAGATGAACTATAATATCTTTCTTATTGTTCTCTTCGATGACTCTAAAATTTTTAATATACCCCTGATCTCTTAAAATCTCAAGGATAGATTCCTTAAGTTTAGAATGTGGGACTATTACCTCTTGATGCTTAACACGCACAGCATTCATAACGCGTGCCAGTAGATCTGCTATCGGATCAGTCATTACCTATTCCTCCTAATATTTATTTGCCTTGGTAACCGATATCTCGTTATTACCAACTAGACTTTTTAACTCCAGGAATTAAACCTTCTGATGCATATTTCCTGAAGCATAATCTACACATATTAAACCTTCTTAAAAAAGCCCTTGGTCTCCCACAAATAGGACACCTATTATATTCCCTTACTTTAAATTTTTTCTTCTTAAATGCACTATGGTATTTAGCTGTAGTTGCCACTCATGCCTCCTATTTTTGAGCAAAAGGCATACCGAGAGCTTTTAAAAGTTCTCTTGCCTCTTCATCTGTTTTTGCTGTTGTAGTTATGATAATATCCATACCCCTTATCTTGTCTATCTTATCGTAATCGATTTCTGGGAAAACAATCTGCTCCTTTAAACCGAAAGCATAATTACCTCTCCCATCGAAAGAATTAGGGTTAACTCCAGCAAAGTCTCTAACCCTTGCCAAAGCGATATTCATAAGT
>JAINCL010000068.1:0-1706 GCA_036574145.1 Deferribacterales bacterium
GTTTACATACGAGCGTTGAATTAACAAAGCAAAATCTTTTACGGTTCGAAGATTTATTTATTAATTTCATTTTCTTTATTTAATATTACGCCATCATTATTAAAAAAATAATTTATGAGAAAGAACATTACTTATTGCATTATTGCAAGCTTCCTTACAACCGCAAGCTCTTTGCTTGCTCAATCTACCTGCACATTAGATCCAGTATTTGTAGCATCTCCAAAATATGGTGAGAGTGTTGCAAAACCAGAAATTTCTAAAAACACCCATTTCTTCTATAAAAATTGTTCATCTAAAGAAGCTTTTACTACATTAAACTAATCTCTTCATAATATCTTTTCATACTATAACCTCATTTTATTTTACCAATTAACCAAATAGAGTTATCTATTTTTTGTTCTTTTCATTTCATCAAATTATTTCTCTAACATTATAGACCCTCTTCTCTCTTTATTATTCACTATCAAATTAGGTAATCGATACAAATTGTATGCTATCGCTTCTAATACATGCTGTAAATGGGTCTTAGTCAAACCTACATATCTACATATACCCCCGTTAAACCATTTCTTTATACTCCCAAATGTCCGCTCTATAACATATCTATATTTACTTAGTATCTTATTCTCCAAGCGTATCCGATTATTCTCCTCTGCATTCTTACCAAATTTACGCATAATCTTATCCTTTATGCCTCGATCTCTTAAATATCTCCTATTCTCCTCTGATGAATATCCCTTATCTGCTATAACCATACTCCCTTCTTTTATCTTAGATTTCTCTACGATATCTTTCAGGTGTTTTCCATCATGTTGATTAGCAGGAGTTGTATGAACGGATATTATCAACCCTAAACCATCTGTCATAATATGCCTCTTGTAACCATATCCAAATTCTTCCCCCTTCTTGTACCATGCTGCCTCTGTATCTACTCCTCTTAAATACTTATCCGATAATTTTATCTCTTTTCCCTTCCTATCTTTTTCTTCTATAACTTTATCCTCCTCTTTCTCTTTTTTCTCCTCCTTTTCTTCTCTTGTATCAACCACCTCCTTCTTTTCATCTTCATTATGTCCTTCTTCTGTCTTCCTGTCTTCTCGATCTTCTTCCAATTCATATACTTTTTTCCCTTTCGGCTTCCTCTCTGTCTTTGTAATGCTCGCATCTACTATACGAATAGAACCTATATTAATCCTTATCCCTAATGCATCTAATTGATGATTAACCTCGTCTAATACCATATCTAAACATCCACTCTTCATCATAGATTTTCTAAATCGACTTAAAGTTGTGTGATCTGGTAATCCATCCTCTAATGCTATCCCTATGAATTTCGAAAAACTCAATGAATCTCGACATTCTTCTTCTATATCCCTATCCGCCAAATCATACCATATCCCTAATAATAACATCTTAAATAACACTAATGCAGGATAACTCTTTCTACCTTCTTTACTTTTCCCTTTCTCATAATGCGTTTCTAATATCTCGCTTATCTTATCCCAATTTATCGTCTCTAACATATAAGTAAGAAATTTACCTTTTTTATTATTAGATCTTATTCTATGTTCACACAATGCCATCGCAAATTTCTGTTGTTCTGTATTTATGTGCATAGTTTTAAGGTTTACGGTTGTTCAACGAAATAACGAATAGATTAAATAATTATTGTTTAAACCTAAAAAATAGTTTTGCAACAATCTTAA
>JAINCL010000069.1:0-6071 GCA_036574145.1 Deferribacterales bacterium
TGAAAAAAATCGTTGAAAATCTTAAAAAAAAGTGTGATAATGTATAGGCTTTCTTTGAGAGGTGTATATGAATAATCTTAAGTTTTGGAAGATGAGTGGAAGTGGAAACGACTTTATCATCATCGATAATAGAAACCTAACTTTTCCCAAAAATAATGTCAGAGATTTTATTTCCAAAATATGTAAAAGATCATTATCTGTTGGTGCTGATGGGGTTATTTTTATAGAACCTTCCAATATAGTAGATTTTAAATGGGATTTCTATAACTCCGATGGTTCTACAGCTGAAATGTGTGGCAATGGTTCAAGATGTGCTGTAAGATATTGTTATCTAAATGGTATTACAGGTAAAAAAGTACAATTCGAAACATTGGCAGGTATTATAGAAGCAGAAATTACAGAAGATACAAGAGTTAAAGTAAAATTGACGAATCCCATAGATTATAAACCAGAATTGGATATAAAATTATCAGATACAACCTTTCAAGCAGGCTTTGTCAATACTGGCGTACCCCATGTTGTTATAGAAACTGATAATATTGACAATCTAGATATTACAAGATATGGAAGAGAAATCAGATTTCACGAAAAATTTTCCCCCAAGGGGACAAATGTCAATTTCTGCAAAGTATTGAAAGATAATTTAGTAAAAATTAGGACTTATGAAAGAGGTGTTGAAGGTGAGACCTTAGCCTGTGGAACAGGTTCTGCTGCAGTAGCATACATTTTAAACAAAAGAAATAAGGTAAAAACACCTGTTAACTTAATTACGTCAGGTGGTATGGAACTAATTATTCATGTTATGGGAGATGATCTATATTTAGAAGGTGAAGCAAGGGTTATTTATAAAGGTGAATTAACAGAAGAAGCTTATAAATACTAAACATTTTAGGAGGATATATGTTTAAAGGAGCAATTACAGCACTGGTTACACCGATGAAAGATGGGATAGTGGATGAAGAAAAGCTTAGAAATTTGGTGGATTTTCAGATAAAAAATGGTATATCGGCTCTTGTACCTTGTGGTACAACAGGTGAAGCTGCAACACTTTCATATGAAGAGCATATGCGCGTGGTTGAGATAGTCGTTGAACAAGCTAATAAAAGGGTACCAGTGATTGCTGGAACGGGATCCAACAGTACCCATGAAACCATCTATTTAACAGAATTTGCCCAAAAAATTGGCTGTGATGCTGCACTTGTGGTCACCCCATATTACAATAAACCAACTCAAAAAGGTCTCTATGAGCATTTTAAAGCTGTAGCTGAAGCTGTGGATATTCCAATAGTATTATATAATGTTCCCGGTAGAACAGCAGTAAACATGCTACCTGATACAGTTATAAAACTATCTGCCATTAAAAATATTGTGGCAGTAAAAGAGGCAAGTGGATCGCTTGATCAGGTATCAGAAATTATTGCCAACGTTCCTGCAGAATTTGATGTTCTTTCAGGGGACGACTCTTTAACCATACCTATGATGGCTCTTGGAGCTAAAGGTGTAATCTCTGTGGCATCAAATATAGCCCCTAAAGAAGTTTCTACAATGGTTGATGCATGGTTAAAAGGTGAGCATGAAACAGCAAGAAAACTTCATCTTAAACTTTTTCCATTGTTTAAAGGTATCTTCATAGAGACAAACCCTATTCCGATCAAAAAAGCTCTTCACCTGGCTGGATTGATTGAAAATGATATTAGACTACCTTTGGTGGAGATGACACCAGAAGGAACAGAAAAACTTAAAAAGATACTTCAATCTTTAAATCTTATTTAGATGGGAGATAATTAGTATGTCAGGGATAAAAATAATGATGGTTGGTGCAGCAGGTAAGATGGGGCGTAGAATCATCAATTTCATAAATGAAGATCTAATCACAACCCTTTCTGCTGCAATAGAAAGTGAGAAATGTCCACTTTTAGGACAGGATGCAGGATTAATTGCTGGATGTGGTGAGCTTGGGATAAAAATTACTTCAGACATAATTGAAGGTGCATCAAAATCTGATGTTATAATAGATTTTACAGGCGCAGAACCTACTTATCATAATTTAAGTAAATATATGGAGGCTTCTAAGCCTATTTTAATAGGTAGCACAGGTTTCTCTCAACAACAAAGAACAGAAGTAAAAAAATTAGCAGAAAAAGCACCATTTATCTTAGCAGCAAATACAAGTCTCGGGTTAAATCTTACATTAAAAGTACTTGAAATAGTGGCAAAAACCATCGGTGATAAGTACGATATTGAGATTGTAGAAGCCCACCATAGGCTAAAAAAAGATGCCCCAAGCGGAACAGCTATGAAGATGGCAGAAGTAATAGTAAATACTTTAGGAAGAGATATTGATAAAGATCTCGTCTATGCAAGGCATGGACTTATTGGTGAAAGAACCGATAAAGAGATCGGTATGCAGACCATTAGAGCTGGTGACATAGTGGGTGAACATACTGTATATTTCTGCGGCAATGGTGAGAGAATAGAGATAACCCATAGAGCCCATACAAGAGATACGTTTGCGAAAGGTGCTGTGGCAGCGGCGAAATGGCTTTACGGTAAAGAAAAAGGTGAATATACAATGTTTGATGTATTAGGTTTGTGACATTAAATATTTAATTTCGTTTGTAGAAAGGAAGTAGATGCTCAATATTCAATGAGATTGCTTCGCTTAGCTCGCAATGACAAAATAGTTACTGCGAGCCTTCGGAAGGAAGCCGTGGCCGTCTCATTTTGAAAGATAAAGTTTGAGGTTGAGATAAAGATTGGTTGACTGTAAGTGATTAGGGGGTCAGTTTTATGAAAAATGTAACTTCATTACCTTTTAAATTGTAGTGTAAAGCATCTACAACAATTTTTGTTAGAATTATACCTCTGCCACAAAAAAGTTCTGTATTTTCAAGTGATCTATTACTTTTACTTATGTCGAACCCTTCCCCTTCATCAGTAATTGTACCACCGAAATATCTTTTGTTTGATAATTCATAAATACCATAAACAATTTTTATCTTTTTATCACATCTCTTCTCAGATTTTAAGAGATATTCATCATATCTATCTTCCTTGATAAGCTTTTGCTTGAAATCTATATCGATGCCCAAATTGCCATGTTCGTAAGCATTCATAAGCAATTCATAAAATGTTAACTTTATATTAGATATAATCTCATCCTTCACACCCTTTCTTGTTAAAAAAGATTCCAATTCATCATTAACTCTATATATATCCATTTGAGTCGTTGATATCTCTGTATTGATCTCCCAGATCTTCGCTTGGTTAAGTTTCTTCATAAAAAATACTGTAACATCATCTTGAAAAGATGGAACGTTGGATGAATATAATTTTTCAAATTCACTGAAAAAATTCAATTTTTTAAAATCATTAATTATATTACTTGAATATATTTGCCCCTTATCATCATAAGATTCAACTAAACCATCGGAATAAATTAACAAAGAGTCCAAGTGATCTAATTTTATTTCTGATACAATGATTTTATCCGTATACTTACTTATAGGTGGATTATTACTCTTTATCTCCTCTACATCACAACTATTCAATTTCATAAGTATAGGTGGCATCCCACAATGGGCATACTGAAGATGATTCTGTATAAGATCTATCATAAAAAATGAAGCTGTAACTATCTCTTCAGATAATAATGCTTTTTTTATATAGTTTAAAAAACTATTTAAAGTTTTAAGAAAATCGAAATCGTATCGATCAAGGGAGATATCAACAGCATGATTTAAAAAAGCAATAGATAATACCGAAGTAACAGCCGCCGATAAACCTTTCCCCATGGTATCCAATATTACTCCAAATACTACCCCATTATTAAAATATCTGAAGCTATAGACATCTCCACACAGTATCTCCATAGGCTGATAAAATGAGTTAAATATAAAATCGTTACAATTAAAAGTTAATTTCTTTAGATTTAGATCGTTTATAATTAGATTTAATTCTTTAAGATAGGCAGCTTTTTGTTGATTTGTATTATACATCTCTTTATATTTAAGTAACTGAAGTTCCATCTCCTTCTCTTTCATTAACCTTTGCCTTAAAATCACGTTACCACAAGCATCAAAGATGGTGGAGATAAGTTGAGTTCTGTTAAATGGCTTTTGAATAAATCTATTGATACTTAAATTTAAAAGTTCTATGAAATCGATACCGAACTCTGTTGAGGTCATAACCACTATAGGTATTGTATCATCGATCTTTCTTACCTCCTTTATAAACTCTACACCATTCATTTCAGGCATATAAATATCTGTAAGAATAAGATCGTATCTATTTTTTAAAAATTCTGCTAAACCTATCATACCATTGGAAGCAATATATATTGAATTAAATATATCGCTTAGATATTTTTGAATGATTGCGGCAGTTACTCTATCATCTTCAAGCACCAAAATATTAAGACTTTTTAAAAGCTCTATGTTATTATTTAACATCACTTACCTTACATTTTTGATGGTAGATATAACACAAGATTAGGGAAATAGTAAAGTAAAATAATCAATATGCACATCAAAAAAAATGCAGGAGCAGCCTGTTTTGCTATAAATCCAAGATCTTTATTGGTCAATCCCTGTATGACAAATAGATTAAACCCAACAGGAGGAGTAATCTGAGCAATTTCCACAACAATTACAAGAAAAATACCAAACCATATCAGATCTATATTGGCTTGTTCGATGGCTGGCAAAAGTACAGATATTGTCAAAACCACCATAGAAATACCATCAATAAACATACCCAAAAGGATATAAAAAAACGTTAGTATGATGATTAAAGTAATCGGTGAGAGGTTTGCTTCAGATATCAATGTAGCTACATGTCGGGGTAAACCGATAAAACCCATAGAGAGGCTTAAAAATGATGAACCTGCTAAAATCAAAGCTATCATACAATATAATCTTGTTGCAGAAAGAAGACTTTCTTTAAATGTTTCCCATGTTAAAGTCCCCTGTAACAATGCAATAACTAAAGATCCAACAACACCCACAGCAGATGATTCGGTGGCTGTGGCAACACCTGTATAAATGGAACCCAAAACCGCAATTATCAATAATACAGGCATTATAAGATTTTTTGAACTCTTTATCTTCTCAAACAAACCTGTTTTTTCACCCAACGGTATTTTATCTTTATTGAATAATGACCAGAAAATTATATAGCCAGACAATAAAGTAGCTAGTAGTATCCCCGGGACAACTCCAGCAATAAAAAGTTTGGCAATGGAGACATTGGCTGATACACCATATACAATCATAATAATAGATGGCGGTATTAAAAAACCAAGAGTGCCCGCTCCTGCGAGGCTTCCGATAATCTTATCCTCTGGATAATTTCTTTTAATTAATTCCGGTATTGTTATTTTACCTATTGTTGCAGTAGTTGCAGCTGAAGAACCTGATATGGCAGCAAAGATTGTACATGCTAGAATATTTACATGGAGTAATTTCCCAGGGATTTTTTCAACCCAGGGGGCTACACCCTTAAAAATATCGTTACTCAATTTAGTTCTAAAAAGGATTTCACCCATCCATATAAACATAGGTAGAGCTGTAAGTGTCCAGCTTGACATCGACCCCCAAATAGTCATAACCATACTATCACCGATAGGTCTGCTGGTGAATATTAACATACCTATATAACCAACCATCGCAAGGGATAATCCTATCCACAAACCTGAACCCAACCAGAAAAGTAAAATCAATATCAATAAGATGGAGATCGTTGCATCACTCATACTAATTACCTTTACCTTTTATAATGTTTATTAAATTTTCTATAATTGCCAACAGGAATACAAAACAACCTAAACCAAAAGAGATCTGTGGTATCCACAAAGGTGTAGCATCCGGCAACTGAGATATATCATTAAATTTAAAAGAGAAATATGCAAGTCTTATCGAAAAATAGGTGAGATATGAAACTATAAAAATTGCTGCAAGATGTATGAATACCTCGAGAAATTTTTTAAACGGCTGTTTTAATCGAGATAATACAATATTAACCCTTATATGTTCATTCTTTATAAATGTTTGAGCCATAGCAAGGAAAAATGT
>JAINCL010000009.1:0-2000 GCA_036574145.1 Deferribacterales bacterium
ATAATATAAATATAAGCTAAAACAAAAGAACCTGTAATATTCACAAATACAGTACCTAATGGTAATTTATCTCCAAATAAGATGTTTGAATATCTTGAAATGTAATATCTAGTTATGGAACCAAAAAAACCACCTAACCCTATATAAAATATTTTCATTTACATTTCCTCCTTTTTAGATTATAATAAATAAATGGTACATTTGCAAGTGGTTATTTTTATATCCATTGTATGTTTAATATTAAATATCCCCTTTGGATACCTTAGAAGAAGATACCAGAAATACTCTATAGGTTGGTTTCTATGTATTCATATGCCAATACCTATAGTAGCAGGTTTAAGAATATATACCAACACCAGTTACAAATACATACCAATTTTTTTAATTTTTGCAATATTAGGCCAGATGATAGGGTATAGATTAAATGATAAAAACTCTCATACAAATTAGTTTTAACTAATAATCATGACGTTATATTAAGAAACAATCTGATACAACAGACAAAAAGCTCCTCAATCAGACATATTATGGTATTACCATACCCAACCAACCTATAAACCAAAAAATAGTATCTATGTTTTATTTTGAGCACACAAAAATCATTGTCTGTCAATATATTATAACAATCGTTAAATCCAGTAAAATATTTAAAAAATATACAAAAAAATGTTTGACATATCTGGAAAAATGTTTTAGAAGTATTTTGGTAATACCAATTCATATAAGGGGTTGCCTATGAACCAAAACATAATAAAGAAATTTCATTCTATAATAGGTTCAAACGGAAAAGTGTTAACAAACGAAGAAGATCTTGCTTGCTATAGTTATGATGCCTACGCGGAAACACCTATACTACCAGAAATAGTCATAAAACCTACAGAATATCAACAGATAGAAGAGATCATCAAACTTTGCAACGAAGAAAATATCCCTATAGTCACAAGAGGGGCCGGTACAAATCTTAGTGGTGGCACCATTCCGAAATCAAGAGGATGCGTCCTTTTAACAACTGCATTGAACAAAATAATTGAAATCAATGAAAATGATCTATATGCCGTTGTTCAAACTGGTGTAGTTACAGCAAATTTAGCAAAAGCTGTTGAAGCAAAAGGGTTATTCTATCCCCCTGATCCCGGGAGTATGAATATCTCCACAATAGGTGGTAATGTTGCGGAAAATGCTGGTGGTCTTAGAGGATTAAAATATGGAGTAACAAAAGATTATGTTATGGGTATAAACTTCTACGATCCTGAAGGTAACTTTGTTAAAAGTGGAGGTAAGACTGTAAAACTTGTAACCGGTTTTAATCTTCAAGGACTCATGATATCATCTGAAGGCTTATTGGGTATTATGACAGAGATCACATTAAAATTGATCCCAAAACCTAAAGCATCTAAATCAATGATAGTTTTTTTTGATGATGTGATAACCGCATCCGAAATGGTATCAGCCATCATAGCATCAAAAATTGTTCCAGCAACATTAGAGTTTCTGGATAGCTTTACCATTAAAGCTGTGGAAGAAGCCACAAAAATAGGTCTACCTGATGTAGGTGCACTTTTATTAATAGAAGTAGATGGGCATGAAGGTCAAGTGGAAGATGAATATAAAAAGATTGTTGTAATTGCAAACCAAATGAATGGTAAGATAAAAGTTGCACAAAATACAGAAGAAAAGAATCAGATCTGGGAAGCACGTCGCAAAGCTTTAAGCAGTCTTGCAAGATTAAAACCTACTCTAATCCTTGAAGATGCTACAGTTCCAAGGAGTAAAATCCCCGATATGATGAGAGCCATTCAGACTATAACTAAAAAATATAACCTTACCATAGGAACCTTTGGACATGCTGGGGATTGTAACCTTCACCCCACAATACTGACAGATAGACGTAATAAACAAGAGATGGAAATTGTAGAAAAAGCCATCGATGAGATTTTTGAAGCAGCTTTAAATCTTGAAGGGACATTGAGTGGTGAACATGGGGTAGGAACTGCAAAGGC
>JAINCL010000010.1:0-6437 GCA_036574145.1 Deferribacterales bacterium
TGCCACGAGCAGACATAAATGAACTGATGAAGCTTGTTGTACCCCTCCCGCCCCTTGCCGAGCAGCGGCGGATTGCGGCGATATTGCGCGAGCAGATGGATGCGGTGGAGCGACTGCGCCGGACACTGGAGGAGCAGTTGGAGGCCATCAACAAACTGCCGGCGGCAATTCTGCGCAAAGCCTTTAACGGTGAATTATAAGGGAGGATTTATGGCCAATAAGTCAAACAACGGCAACAACAAACGTCACACCACACCCCAATCCCTCAACGGCACCGTCAAGACCATCTGCGACATCATGCGGCGCTCCAACTGTGCCGGTGCCCTGCAGTACGTGCCGGAACTCACCTGGATTCTGTTCTTGCGCATCCTCGACGAGCGCGAACAGCACGAGGCCGAGGCAGCCGAGGCGGTGGGCGCAGAGTTCACACCATCCCTGGAGCCGCCCTATCGCTGGCGTGATTGGGCCTCACCGGACGCGCCAAAGCGTAGAGAACTGGAGACCGGCGCCCTGGGCGGGTTCTTTGCTTTTGTGAACGATGAGCTGATCCCGCACCTCAAAGGGCTCAAAGATAGACCCAACGCCATCCCACGCCAGAAGGTCATCAGCGAGATCTTTTCGGGCATCGAGCGGACCCGCATCGACACCGAGCGTAACCTGATGGATGTGCTCGACAAGGTGAACGAAATCAGCACCGAGAGCGTGGACCCGACCCACGTCTTTACCCTTTCCCAGGTCTATGAGGGTTTGCTCCTCAAGATGGGGGAAAAGGGGAACGACGGCGGGCAGTTCTTTACCCCGCGTGAGGTCATCCGGGTTATAATGAGGGTGATCGACCCCAAGATCGGCGAGACGGTCTACGACCCGGGTTGCGGCACGGGCGGCTTTCTTGCGCAGGCCTACGAGCATATGGCCGGCCCAAACAATGAAAAGATCACCGCCCCCGATCAATTGGAGACTCTCAAACGCCGCACCTTCTACGGCCGCGAGAAGGACAATGCCATCTACCCCATTGCGTTGGCCAACCTGATGCTGCACGGCATCGACGAGCCACACATCTGGCACGGCAACACGCTCACCGGTGCCGAGATCTACGGTGGGCTATTTACCGACGCGCCGGCGCTCTATGACGTGGTGCTCATGAATCCACCTTTTGGGGGCAAGGAAGGAAAGGAGGCGCAGACCCGTTTTGCCTACAAGACCAGTGCCACTCAGGTGCTTTTCCTTCAACATGTCATAGACAGCCTCAAGCCCGGCGGACGCTGCGGCATCGTGCTGGATGAAGGCGTGCTGTTCCGCACCAATGAGAGGGCCTTTGTGCAGACCAAGCGCAAGCTACTCGACGACTGCGACCTGTGGTGTATTGTCAGCCTGCCGCCGGGGACCTTTGTCAATGCCGGGGCGGGGGTCAAAACTAACCTACTCTTTTTCACCAAGGGGAAGCCCACAGAAAAAATCTGGTACTACGATTTGTCCGACATCAAGGTAGGCAAAAAGACGCCGCTCACGCTGGCGCACTTCGAGGAGTTCTTCCGTCTGCTTCCGGAACGCGCCGAGAGCGAACACAGTTGGACGGTTACGCGGCAGGAAATAGAGGCGAAAAATTTTGACCTGAAGGCGGTCAATCCGCATCGCAAAAATGGGGAAGACATGCGCCCGCCGGAAGAATTGATTGCCTTGATAAGAGCCAAAGGCCGGGAAGTAGAGGAGATCCTGGCACTTTTGGAAACGCAAAAAGCAAGCGGCTCATAACAAGGAGAATTCGTGCATAACAACTGGCTGCAGCCGACGCTGATCCCTTCCCCTTGCGGGTACCGAGACGACGGTGCGAGTAAAGCACGCCTTCGACTCACGGTGCATCCACATCGCCGAGCTATGCGACTCGGAGCACGCCCTGCGCGACACGCTTCTACCCAAACTCATCTCCGGCGAGATACGGGTCAAAGACGCCGAACGGTTTTTGAAGGAACGCGGGCTATGAGATACAACCCCGCCAAACACCATAACTACGCATCAAACCGAATCGGAAATCGAAAATGCCGCTATCGGTTGGCTGGTCACGGAGAGCGAGAACGGTTATGACAACGGTTGCACACGGGGGGATCAATAAATCCTCATCTATTACAGTAGAAAGCATTTTTTATCTAACAATCATGGAGGCATAAATGTATTCAGGTGAAGTAACTGTAAGATATTCAGATTTAGATGCCTATGGACATGTCAATCATGCAACATTTTTTACTTATTTAGAAACAGTTAGAACCGAGATATTTCTAAATGAGTTTAATCAATTACTTCAAAATAATATATTTCTAATAATAGTAAATGCAGAATGTAATTATAAATATCCAATAAAATTGGGTGACAAAGTAATAGTTGATATAAAAACCGAAGAGATCAAAAAAACCTCATTTACACTGTCTTATATTATGCATAATGGAAACGGTAAAATATATGCAGATGCAAAAACAACTCTAGTCTGCTATGATAATAACAAAAATAAACCAACCGAAATTCCACAGATAATTAAAGAAAAATTAGTATCCAACTAACAGATAATAACTTTTCTATTGACATTTTTTCTAAATTAGTTTACAGTGATATTGTTGCCCGGCTTGTCACGCTTCGCCCTCCTCCCCTCAATGAAGCTTAGCCGGGATTTTTTAAAAAATAATAAAGGAGATGTTGGGTTTGAAAAAATTTTTAATTTTACTGTTTATTTCTTTAGCTTTTTTTTCTGGATGTACCACAAAAGGTTTTGTAAAAAATGAAGATTTAAATGTTATCCAATATACAATACAAGCTGGAGCTTTTTCCAACATAGATAATGTAGAAAATTTTATGAACAAACTAGCAGCCAAAGGGCTTGAACCATATTATTTCAAAGATGATAACGGTCTTTATAAAGTGCGATTTGGTAATTTCTATACCTATCAGGCAGCTCAATACACTGCAGAAAAATTGAAAAACGACGGAATATTAGAAGATTTTATTATAGTTACTCCCGACATTAAAAGAGATTTAAAAAACTACGAATATACTGACGAGATGAGAGAAAAAATTATAAAAACAGCTCTAAACTATTTAGGTACACCATATGTTAGAGGCGGTAACGATCCAGATGGCTTTGATTGTAGCGGTTTTGTCCAGACTGTTTTTAGAATGAATGGGATAGAACTACCTCGTACATCAGCAGAGCAGTTCAAAAAAGGGGAAAATAGCAATAATCTTCAAAAAGGTGACCTGGTGTTTTTCAAAATAAACGGTAAAACTGTTTCCCATGTAGGTATATATATCGGTGACGGTAAATTTATCCATGCTCCACGGGTGAGAAGCAATGTTAGAATAGAAAACCTAGATCTACCCTATTATAAAAAACGTTATGTTGGTGCGAAAACCTATCTAACATCCCAAAATGCAGTCGCAAGAAACTGATTTTAATAACCTAACCTCCGAAATCATCAATTCTCTACCTATATTATCATTTACAGGAGAAATTCACCATATAGATAATGATGATAAGTTATACGCATTAGATTTATCAGATAAAGCAATTTTAGGTTTTGATATCGAAATTAAACCTTCTTTTAAAAAGAATATAACTTACCCACCATCCCTCATTCAGCTTGCCGATGATAAAGATGCTTACCTATTCTATTTAAACCGTTTAAAAGATAAAAACCAAATTGTTGATATTTTGAATAATCAAGATCTTTTGAAAGTAGGCTCAGGCATAGATGATGATATTATTAAGTTAGAAAAATTGTTTAATGTAAAGATATTAAGAGAAACTTTTATAGATATACAAAGATTAATAAAACCTCTTAATCTACCGAAAACAAATCTTAGATTTTTAACAGCACTATTCTTAAAAAGAAGGATAATAAAATCATCCCAAACGTCAAACTGGAGCAGATACCCGCTAACAGAAAAACAGATCATATATGCAGCCACTGATGCATCAGTCTGTTACCAAATATATAAATATTATATTAAATAATCATCTACCCCAAATCTACTTGAAAAGAGTTTCTAAAAGATCTGACGTATAAATTAACTCTTCAAGATATAAAGAATACATATCTTGAGGAATATCTCTTTTATTCATTTTATCGATAATCTCTTTCATCTTAACCATCTTATCAACTATACTTTTATATAGAGACTTATTATCAAAATAAGCCATACCTTTATTCCTCAGCCAGGATATAGAATTAAAGTATATCTTATCATACTTATTCTGATCAAACTTAGCGCTACCGATCTCTTTAATCATTTCCACTAATCTTCTAAAAGAGTTTATTGCGGCATATATCTCTATATCATCTTTGGAGTTAAAATAATTTTCAATATTCAGCTTCATTTTAATACCTTGATGATACTTTGCATAATTAACAAAATCATCAATAGGAAGAGGTTTTGAAATTAAATATCCCTGAAAAATTTCACAGCCAAGTTTTATTAAGGCAGATGCAGTTTCAAGGCTCTCTACACCTTCAGCAACAATCTCTTTATTAAAAGCTTTTGCCAGAAGTATTACTATCTCGGTAATATTGAGATCTGTAGGATCATTTATCATATCAGATACAAAAACCCTATCTATCTTCACAGTATCTATTGGCAAAGATTTTATGTAATCTAAAGAGGCATACCCGGTTCCAAAATCATCCACTGCAATTCCAAAACCTAAATGATGAAACCTGTTAAGGATTGAATTTGCTTTTTCAAGATTATCTATTGATGTTGATTCTATAATCTCTATTTCCAATAAGGATTTTATATCACTATCAAAATTACTTAATCGACTATTTACATAATCTACCAAATTATCATCAAGCAAAGCTTTAGGTGAGATATTTATAGCTAACTTGATTTCTATTCCGTTATTTTTTAAATATTTAACCGCTTCAATGGCCTTATCAAAGATATATTTATCAAATTCAACTTCAAGGTCTGTATTATAAATATAAGGGATAAACTCGCCAGGAGGTATCAAACCAACCTTTGGATGTTGCCACCTAACTAAAATCTCTGCCCCTACAATACAATTTTTAACAATATTATATTTAGGCTGTAAAAATAAAACAAATTCACTATTTTTCAAACCCTCCTCAATTGCTTGATATTTCTCTTTTCTGATGGCAATCTGTTTACTCATAATAATATCGTAATAAGAAATCTTATTTTTACCTTTGAGTTTTGCATTATAAAGAGCCTGTTGAGCATGTCGGATTAATTCATCGACTGTATCATTGTCCTCTGGATAGATGGTAACTCCGATGGATGAGGTAAAGTTATATGGCTCGCCATTAATTGTTATTGTTCGATAAATTGCCCATTGAATCTTTTCGAGATACTCTTCAAAAGATTTCTGATTATCATAAATTGTTACAAAAACAAAAATATCATCATCGAAATGAGAGATTATATCGTATGTCCTTAGATGGGGCAGTATACGGTTGGAGATTTGATAGATAACATTATTTGATATTTCAGTACCATGTTTATCCATAAATTTTCTAAAATTATCTATATCTAAATAGCAAATAGCAATAGATTTATCACGATAATCTACTATAAATTTCTTAAGTTTTGATATAAAGAATTTTTTATTCGGCAGTTTTGTTATCTCATTATAATAAGCAAGCGACTCTAAACGCTCCTCATATCTCTTTATATCTGAAATGTCGGCAAAATTTGCCACATAATTTTTCTGATTACCCTCATTATCATAAAGAGCAAATATAGATAAATATTCAGGATAAATATCATTATTTTTCTTCTTATTCCAGATCTCACCTTCCCATTTTCCTGTCTCTTTAATACTACTCCACATATTAGCATAAAAATCTTTATCATGTATACCTGATTTTAGTATAGAAATATTTCTACCTAAAACCTCATCCTTAGTATAACCTGTAATCTTCTCAAATGAATCGTTAATATCGATAATATTACCTTTTAAGTCTGTTATAGCTATAGCGGATAAACTATTTTTAAAAATCTCATAAGCTAATTTATATTTGTCTTTTAGCAACTCCTGTTCAGTGATATCCCAAAAAGTAAAAAGATATCCATCCAAAAAATTTCCTAATTTTACTTCCGACTTATTAACAAATAGATATCTCTTTTTATTATCAATCGATATCTCAATAGGTTCTGAACCCTCTAATGAATTTAGTTTTTTTACAATTGCTTCGGGCAATAAAGCCGTATCATTTATGTAACCTGACCCAATACCAAACATCTCCATGAACAATTGATTATAGAAAACAATCTTACCAGATTTATCTAAAGCTAATACACCATAAGGTAAAGAGCATAAAAGCTCATTAAAAATAGTATTAGCACATTCTTTACTCTTATTTGAATGAAAATAATAAAGCCCCACAACTACTATAACAGATAAAAACAGTATAATTAAAAACATAAGTCTA
>JAINCL010000070.1:0-4672 GCA_036574145.1 Deferribacterales bacterium
CAGATATAATTATGCTCGATAACTTTGATATCGGCATGATAAAAAAAGCTGTAAAACTTATAAAAGGAAAAGCTAAAATAGAGATCTCAGGTGGAGTCAATCTAAAAAATATTGAAAAATATAAAAAATTGAATATAGATTATATATCTATAGGTGCCCTCACCCATCAGGCCACAAGTGTTGATATTAATTTAAAATACAGGAGCTCGATATGTCAAAAATAGCAGATCTTGAAAAGGCTCAAAGATTAGCCAGAACAATCATAACAGACATAGTACTGTATAATCAGTTTAAAGTGGAGGAAGGGATTAAAAACGATGATATTTTCGATAGATTAGCTGAAGAGATAGAACTTGGTAGGAAACTGTTTCTAGAAAAGGTTGATACAGACTCCATCTCTTCTAAAGTCTATGATAAGACATTGGTGGATATATTGGTTGCAAAATATGGTGGCAAAATAGAATCAAAAATTTGGTAAAAAGGAGAAATAATGGAGAAATTTTTTGTTTATGATGATTTATATGAGATCTATGATGTAGTAATTATAGGAGCAGGACCTGCTGGACTGACTGCAGGGATATATGCTGCAAGAGATAATCTAAAAACCCTAATTCTTGAGAAAAATTATCCCGGAGGTCAAGTTGCCATTACAGAGATCATAGAAAACTACCCAGGATTTCCAGAAGGGATATCAGGAGGAGATCTTACAGAGCAGATGTACAAACATGCCCTCCATTTCGGTGTTCAAATTAAAAATGGTGAGTGTTGTAAAATAGATTTTGAAGATAATTTTAAGATATTAACACTTAAACATCAAGATTTTAAAATAAAAACAAAAGCTGTAATAATTGCAGCCGGTGCAAGACCTAAACACCTTGAAGTTCCTGGAGAACCACAATTTTTGGGTAGGGGTATATCCTTCTGTGCCACTTGTGATGGAGCATTCTATAGAGGTAAAACTGTGGCAGTAATAGGTGGCGGTGATTCCGCTGTGGAAGAAGCCCATTACCTTACACGATTTGCTGAAAAGGTTTATATCGTTCATAGAAGAGATAAATTCAGAGCGGCAAAAATATTGCAGGACAGAGCATTTGCCAACCCTAAGATAGAGATAATATGGAATGCCCAACCAATAAGAGTTAATGGTAAAGAGAAAGTTGAATCGATCACTTTATTGGATAAAGTAAAAAATACTGAGTTAGAACTAAAAGTGGATGGGATATTTGTATTTATCGGATGGATAGCCGATACAGAACATTTTAAAGGTCTTTTAGAAATGGATGATAGCGGTTTCATAAAAGCAGATGAAACATGTAAAACAAATATACCAGGTATTTATGTCGCTGGTGATGTAAGAACAAAAAAGCTAAGACAGGTTGTGACTGCTGTATCTGATGGTTCCATGGCTGCAAAATCTGCGGAACATTACATAGAAGAATTTTTCGGTGGTAATCATTAACAAAACAGTAAATAAACCGAAACTTTATATAGTACCCACCCCTATAGGTAATTTAGGTGATATTACCTATAGGGCTGTGGAGGTACTAAAAACAGTTGATATAATTTTTTCCGAAGATACCCGTAACACTTTAAAGTTATTAAACCATTTAGGTATAAAAAAGAAGCTCCTATCCTATTATAAAGATAATGAACTAAAAGCAACAAAGCAGATTTTCAAACATATAAATGATGGTGAAATCGTAGCACTCACAAGTGACGCTGGAACACCCTGTATTTCAGATCCAGGTCAGATAATTATTAAAAAACTTATAGAAAATAACATACCATTTGAAGTCCTGCCGGGACCCACAGCATTTATACCAGCTGTTATAAAATCTGGATTCCCAACAGACAAAATATACTTTTCAGGTTTCCTCCCTCAAAAAAACAGCGATAGAAAAGAATATCTTAATTATTTGCAAAACAATATATCCGCAACAATTGTTTTTTACGAATCCCCCCACAGAATAATATCAACTCTAAAGGAGCTGCTGGATATATTCTCTCCACCGATATCTGTCTCCAGAGAACTAACAAAAATCCATGAAACTACATACTTCATTTTTAGTGAGGAGGATATTGAAGAGATAAAACCCAGGGGTGAGTTTGTGATTGTTATAAATAACAAAATAACTACGAATGATAGTCTTTACAATATTCAAGAATTGTTGATAAAATTACAAAAGGAGAATTTCAACAATCAGGAGATAATAAAAATCTTCAAAGTATTGGGAATAAGACGAAATGTCATATACCGATTACTTTTAAAAAATGATTGATCTATTTTAATCCACAAATTACTTCGACACTATTTCTACCTTTATTTTTAGCAAGATAAAGAGCCTTATCAGCCATCTCTAAAAATGAGGCAGGTGTTTTATTGTTATCAGGTTGATCAGTAAATACCCCTATACTAAGGGTAACATATTCAGAAACCAATGATGTTTTATGCTCTATCTTTAATTTACTAACATTGTTCTGTATCCTTTCAACAACCTTTAAAGCATCATTACAATTTGTCTCAGGCAAAACACAACAAAACTCTTCCCCCCCGAACCTTGCAGCAAGATCATATCCACGTTTTAAAGAATCTTTTATAACATGGGCAATCTTTTTAAGGCATTCATCTCCTGCAACATGGCCATAGGTATCGTTGTAAAATTTAAAATAATCGATATCAGCCATAATAACTGTTAACGGAACAGCTCTTCTTATACACATTTTGAAATACTTATCGATATACTCATCAAGCATTCTCCTATTTGCTATCCCTGTTAAACCATCGATGGTGGATAAAGTCCTCAGGATATCCCTCTGCTTTTTTAATTCCACATGAGTATTAACCCTTGCCTTTAATAAAGCCCCAATGATAGGCTTTGTAATATAATCCACAGCTCCAGCTTCCAACCCCTTTACTTCGTTATCCACATTATCAATTGCAGTTATAAAAATAACAGGTATCTCCTTGGTTAATGAATCGTTTTTCAACACCTTTATCACTTCATAACCGTTCATATCAGGCATTAATACATCCAATAATATTATATCTGGCATAACATCATAGACAGTTTTCAAAGCATCAGCACCATTAAGTGCAAAATAAACTTCAAATTCATCTTTCAAAATATTATTTATCAACTGGATGGTAGTTATACTATCATCCACTACCAAAATTTTACCTTTTTTCTCCATTAATCTTCTCCAGTATTATAGAAAGTTTTTCATATGCTTCTTTAAAATTGAGATTATTTATATCCATGATAATATTTTCAGTAAGCTCAAGATCTATCCTTTTAAGCTGATTAATAAACTTATTTATCTCATCTATTACTGTCATATTCCTTTTGTTTATTAGCTCTTTGATATATTCGATATCTTTTACAGTCAACTCTTGCTCACCAAAACTTTCTTCGTTGTTTTTACCATTTTCATTTTCTATTAATAAGAAATGTCTTAAAACAAGTATCTGCTCAAAGAAAATATCAAAAAGATTTTTAATAGATTTAGGTTCTACATTATTTTTCAACTTATTATCTATCTTTGAGAGATTAATATATATATCAGTTAGGCACAAATTTCCCGAAGTTCCCTTAAACTTATGTATTATCTTCTGAAGTTCATTTATATTATTATCTTCTAAATATTTTTCAACTGTACTTAATTCTTTGTTAACCTCATATACAAATATTTCTATTAGAGGCTTAACATCATAAAAATTAAGCCCTCTAGAACTCAACTCTTTTAAATCGAGATAAGGTATATTTATATTATCTTTAACCTCTCCAGGGATAACTATTTTAGTCTCCAAATTAATCCATTTTGAAATGGTTTTTACTAATGTATCAAATTTCAAAGGTTTTGCAATATGATCGTTCATACCGGAATTTAGAGCTTTTTCCACATCCTCCTTAAATGCATGGGCAGTAACAGCTATTATCGGAATATTTTTATAACGTTCATTCGCTCTTATCAATCTTGTTACCTCATACCCATCTTGTCCCGGCATTTGAATATCCATAAAGATAATATCATACATCGTATCTTCAATCTTTTTCAGAGCAACTCTACCATCAGAAGCAAGGTCAGAGTCAATACCCAACCTACCTAACATAGTCTTAAATATATTCTGGTTAATGTAATTATCATCCACTATTAAAGCTTTAATATTGGAAAAACCTTTATCAAGAGTCAAATCGTTAAGTCGATTCTCTATCTCACACTGTTCATCACCATTTATATCATATAAATATCTATAAATATCAAAAGGATATATAGGATTGTAAATTATCTTCACATTCTCCTTAGTCTTAAAAAATTCCTTTAAATCTGAATATATACCCTTTATACATACTATAAAATTGGAAACATGACAATGTTCCATCATTTTTAGAAAGAAATCTTTATTTTCCCTATCTAAATCTAATATTATAGTATCTGACACAATATCTTGATAATTACCATCCCTAATTTCAACAAATTTAGTATTAACTCTATAATAAGATAAGGATCTCTCAATCAGCTCAGCATAATCTTTATCTCTGCTCAAAACTGTTATATCATAACCGGTTAAAGAAGATGTGGACTCAACATTTCCACCTTCTATTAAATTAAGAGGTATGGTAACATCAAAAGTTGTTCCTTTACCTTTCTCAGAACTAACAGATATCTCCCA
>JAINCL010000071.1:0-8993 GCA_036574145.1 Deferribacterales bacterium
GAAGGTGGAAGAGTTTGATGATGGATTGAAGGTGTATCCGCTCGAAGGTGGTATCAACCGAGGAGGGCTCCTTAAATCTTTTCATGACCATAGAATAGCTATGATAAATATTCTGCTCTCAAAAAGGTTTGGTGAAATTTCTATTGACGAAATAGATGCTATTGATGTATCATTCCCAGATTTTTTAGAGAAATTAAAATCTTTAGAGGTAGTTATTGCTTAGGATAGCAATTGATGGACCAGCAGGTAGCGGTAAAAGTACAATTGCCAAAAGATTAGCCGACCTATTTAACATTACCTATATAGATACTGGTGCAATGTATAGGGCTGTGGCCTGGCTTGCATTGAAATTTAATCTTAGTGACGATAAGTTGCTGAACAAACTTGCAGATGTTGATATTAAGTTAAATAAGAACTCTGTTATTATTATCATTGATGGTAAAGAATACGATGTTACAGATGAGATAAGGTTACCTGATGTTACGAAATTAACAGGTGAGATCGCTGCAAACGATAAAATTAGAGAAATTTTAGTCAGAATGCAGAAAAATATGGCTGAAACTACTTCGGTCATTATGGATGGAAGGGATATCGGTACTGTAGTAATACCTGATGCTGAAGTAAAGGTATTTTTGACTGCTGATCCTGCAGAAAGAGCGAAAAGAAGATATAATGAATTGATACAAAAGGGTGTTAGTGTGGATTTTGATACCGTATATAAAGATCTTCTTGAAAGAGATTATAGGGATGAAAATAGGGAAGCTTCACCATTAAAGAAGGCAGAGGATGCTATTGAAATAGATACTACAAATCTAACGATAGAAGATGTTGTCGATAAGATTTGTGATATAGTAAGAATGAGAGGTTTTTAGTGGAGATACTGGTTGCTCAATATGCTGGGTTCTGTTTTGGGGTGGAACGAGCAGTAAAGATTGTAAAAGAGGCAGTTGCGGAGAATGATAGGATATATACACTTGGTCCCATAATACATAATCCTCAACTGGTGAATGAATTGGCTTCAAAGGGTGTAAATGTTGCCAAAGATGCTGAATCTATTAGGGAAGGGAACACGGTGGTTTTAAGATCCCATGGGGTTGAAAAGAAGGAAAGAGATATTCTTGAACATAAAAAGGTTAAAATCATAGATGCCACATGTCCATATGTTAATAAAGCTCACAATGAATCTGTAAATTTGAGCAAAGAAGGGTATTTTGTAGTTGTATTTGGTGAGAAAGAACACCCAGAGGTTAAAGGTTTGGTGAGTTATATAGATGGTGAATATGTTGTAGTAAGTGATGAATATGAAGCCTCAGCTATAGATTTCAAAGATAAAATAGGGGTTGTGGCACAGACTACACAAGAGAAAGCGGTTTTCGATAGGATAGTGGATATCCTTAAAGGGAAGTGTAATCAGCTTAAGGTAGTTAATACAATTTGCAATGCTACAACATTAAGACAGAATGCTGCTAAAAAAGTCGCTGAATCTGTGGATGTTATGTTTGTTGTTGGTGGTAGAAATAGTGCAAATACGAGAAGGCTTTACAAGATTTGTAAAGAGATTTGTGATAAAACTTTTCATATAGAGACTAAAGAAGAGATTGACAAAAATCTCTTAATCGGAGTAAAAAAGGTAGGTGTAACTGCGGGAGCAAGTACACCGAAAAATATAATAGAAGAAGTTATAGAATACTTAGTTGGAGTTGAAGATGGAAGAGAAAAGAGTTAATGGCACTGATATGTATGAAGATTTTGAAGCTATGTTAAATGAATCCCTAACACCACCTACTAAAGGGTCGTTGGTGAAGGGTATAATTGTTAACATCAGCGATACAGATATATATGTAAATTTCGGTTATAAAACCGAAGGGGTAGTGGATATAAATGAATTTAAAAAAGATGGCTCTTTAACTGCATCTATTGGTGATGAGGTGGAGCTTGAGGTTGTTGCTGTATCTGGTGGTGGTGCTCATGTTAGACTCTCAAAGAAAAATATAAATTTAAAGCATGATATAGATGAAGTTGTTAAATCTATCAATAAAGATGCTGTAACTGTGAAGATTGTTAAGTATGATGAGAAAAATAAGAAGTTTATAGGTAAGCATGGTGAGGTGGAGATTCATATATTAGAGCATCAGATTGATCATAAGAATAGTATGAAAGAACCTTCGTATTATGTTGGTAAAACATTTGAATGTAAGGTTCTTAAGTTTGATGGAAAAAGTAAAACAGCTCTTGCCTCAAGAAAACAGTATTTAATAGATAAGCAGAAGTTGGAAAAAGAGAATTTTCTTAATTCTTTAAATGAAGGTGATATCGTTAAGGGTGTGGTTAAAAGTATTAAAGAGTTTGGTGCTTTTATAGGATTAGGTCCTGTGGATGGTTTTATTGCTAAAGAAAATGTTTCATGGGGAAGAGTTGGTAAGATTGAAAAACATATTAATTTAGGGGAAACAGTAGAAGCTAAGATATTAAAGATCGATCGGGAAAATGGTAAAATAGATCTTGGTATCAAACAGTTAAAAATAAATCCATGGGAATCTGCAAAATCTAAATACCCTGTAAATTCTGAGGTTAAAGGTACAATCGTTGTAAAGTTAAAGAATGGTTATATAGTAGAAGTGGAGAAGGGTGTAGAAGCGTTTATACCCAATGAAGAGGTTAGCTGGATAAAGAAAGGTAACATCTCCCTGAAAAAAGGTGATCTGATTGTGGGCAGAGTTTTAGATATTGATGAAAAAAGAGAAAAGCTTGTAATTTCCATAAAAGCACTTCAAGAAAATCCATGGGATATACTTAAGAAAGAGCATCCTGAAGGTTCAGTAGTAAAAGGTAAGATAAAGGGTGTTACCGATTTCGGTATTTTTGTCGATTTTGGCGCACATGTAGATGGTTTGGTTAGAAAAGGTGATATCTCATGGATAGAAGAGGAGATAGATCTTCATGAAAGATTTAAAGTGGGAGATGAGATAGAAGCAAAAATTCTCTCCATTGACCCAGAGAAGGAAAGAATAGCTCTCGGTATAAAACAACTTGAGAAAAATCCATGGAAAGAGATAGATAAACTTTATCCTTCTGGTAAAGTTGTGGATGCTGTTGTAACAGCTGTTGATAAAGATGGGGTAACAGTTTCCCTAACAAAAGGTATCAAAGGGTATATACCTTTGAAAGAACTTGATGAGGGTAAAGTTAATCCATTGGAACTATATAAAGAAGGGTCTCAAATAAAAGCTTCTGTATTGAAGGCTGATGCTAAAAACAAGGTCATTCTACTTTCAATCAGGAAATATAAAATGGATTCTGAGCGAACAGAAGTAAAAGAATTTATGAAAAGCCTTCAGAAACAGAATGATGATAGTTTTAGCTTAGGTGCTCTTTTAAAAGATAAGATAAAACAGTAGTTTAAGCTGTATAAACCGGTTACAAATTAAGTATATTGGTGTTCGAGATTCGCAAATTTTGTGAATTGCTTCAAGAATGCCAATTTAATTGTGCCGGTTGGTCCATTTCTATGTTTTGCTATAATTACCTCAGCAATGTTTGGCTCTTTGGTGTCTTTATTATATACTTCATCTCTGTATAAAAAGATTACTAAGTCTGCATCCTGTTCGATGGCACCCGATTCCCTTAAATCTGATGGTACAGGCCTTTTGTCGTGGCGGTTTTCCACACTTCTATTAAGCTGAGAAAGTGCAATCACAGGTACATCAAGCTCTTTGGCAAGGGCTTTTAAAGACCGAGAGATTTCAGAAATCTGTTGCTCACGACTTTCCCCTTTATTGCTGGACATAAGCTGAAGATAATCCACAATAATTAAATCCAGTCCATGCTCCCTTTTGATCCTTCTGGATTTTGCTCTTACTTCAGTCACTGATATTGCAGGTGTATCATCTATGTAAAAATGTATATCATTTAATTCGCTTGCAACTGCTGCAAGTTTTTGCCATTCATCTATGGAGAGTCTTCCATTTCTAAGTTTCTGAGATTCTATATTAGCTTCAGCAGATAATAACCTCTGTACCAACTGCCCTGCAGACATCTCTAATGAAAACATAGCCACAGTTTTATTATATTTTATACATCCATTTAAACCTATATTGAGGGCAAAGGCTGTCTTACCCATACCTGGCCTTCCTGCAATGATAATTAGATCCGACTTCTGTAATCCATTTGTGATATGATCAAGCTCGATGAAACCTGTGGGTGTCCCTGTTATCTGATCTTGTCTATTATAAAGAGATTCGATAATTTCAAAAGTATGGGATATTATCGATCCTATAGGCTTGATATCACCTTTTACTCTTGATTCAGCAATTGCAAAGATCTTCCTTTCAGCTTCATCAAGAAGTTCGTCAATATCTCCTGTAAAGTTATAGGCAATCTCAGAGATCTCTGTGGATTTTTCAATAAGTTTTCGCTGGAGAGATTTCTCTCTAACTATGGAGGCGTAATGTACAATATTTGCAGCGTTCGGAATTATATCAATAAGTCCAGTGGTATATTCAAGACCACCAGCTTTTTCCAGAAGATTTTCTGTGTTTAACTTGTCTATTAGTGTTACAAGATCTATCACTTTACCATCTTCATGTAGTTCTAAAATCTTTTTAAATATCAATCTGTTATATGGAATATAAAAATCGTCTGTACCTATAATGTGAGCAATTTTATCAAGAGATCTGTTGTCTAATAAAATAGATGCTAAAACAGCCTGTTCTGCTTCATTACTATAGGGAAGTGACTTAAAATTACTCACCTTCTACCTTCAATATAAATTCACCTTTTATATCTTTATAGAGATTGACTTTTATCTTATATTCCCCAACTTCTTTTATCGGTGTTTTAAGATCTATAAGTTTTTTATCTATACTTATCCCAGATTTAGCGAGCTCTTCTGCTATCTCTGTGCTGGTTATTGCTCCAAATAACCTACCTTTATCTCCTGCTTTTCTTTTCATTATTATTACAGTATTTGCCAATTGCGATGATAATGCTTTGGCATCCTCCAACCTCTTATTTTCAAGCTCTATCTCTTTCTCTTTTTTCTTCTTCAAATTGTTGAGGTTTGTTTCTGTTGCTTCTATTGCCAACCCTTCCTTAAAGAGATAATTTCTTGCATACCCCTCTTTTACCTCTTTTACATCTCCAGCTTTTGCGACATTTTTAACATCTTTCAGAAAAATTACCTTCATTGGTAATAACCTCCGTCATAACTTTATTTATTTCACCATAATCATAACCTTTTCTGAAAAAATAAGCAACTGTCCTTTCTCTGTTGCAGCCATATTTTATATATCGTTCTTTTACAAGTTGATATAATTTTTCGTTATCAACATTTCGAACTAAATCCTTTATAGTGGATAGTTCTACATCTACACCCTTTTCAAAAAGTTTCTTTTTGATAAGGTATTCACCCCATCCTTTTTGATATTTGTTTATTATATACTGCTCAAGTAACTTATCATCATTTAAGTATTTCAACTCGGTTAATTTAACAATAACTTTTTCTACATCTTCATCTTTTGTCGGGAACTTAGAGTGCAACTTCTCCTTGATTTCCCCTACAAAATAATCTTTTTTATTTAATAGCCTCAAAGCGTAAGCTAATATTTCATTTATCATCTATGCCCCAGGTATCAGATGAGCTACTAATACCTTTAATTTTAAGTTTGAAATCGTCAGGTTTTTTAACATATTTTAAAGCCTCTTCTAAGGTTACCAGATCAGCTTTATAAAGGTCATAGAGAGCTTGATCAAAACTTTGAGAACCATAAACAGATTTCCCTTGCTCTATAAAATCGTTTATCATATGAGTTTTATCTTTATCCATTATACATTCTCTAATGGTGGCGGTATTGATCATAATCTCAACTGCTGGAATTCGACCTATACCATCTTTTCTCTGGACAAGCCTCATGGAAATAATAGCTCTCAGAACTGATGCAAGCTGAATCCTTACCTGCTTTTGATGGTAAGGGGGAAACATGGAGATGATTCTGTTGATGGTTTCAGGTGCATCAAGGGTATGGAGTGTACTCATAACTAGATGTCCAGTTTCTGCAGCATGAAGAGCAGTTTCGATGGTTTCAAGGTCTCTCATCTCACCCACCAGAATTACATCTGGGTCCTGTCTTAAAGACCTTTTAAGAGCTTCTGAAAAGCTTAGCGTATCTGTACCGACTTCCCTCTGGGATATAATAGATTTTTTATCTCTATGTAGAAATTCCACTGGATCTTCGATTGTGATAATATTTACGTCATCATTTGTGTTTATATGGTCTATCATGGCTGCTAGGGTGGTTGATTTACCACTTCCAGTGGTACCGGTTACTAAGATCAAACCTCTCTGCTCTTCAGCAATCTTTTTTACAATAGCTGGTAAGTTAAGAATATCGATGGTTGGGATTGCTTGTGGTATAGCTCTAAATACAAGGGCAACAGTACCACGCTGAATATAGGCATTTACCCTGAACCTGCCGACACCAGCAACACTATAGGAGAAATCAGCTTCAAACTGCTCTTTAAACTTCACTTTAATATGGTTACTCATGATGGCGCCAGCTATTTTTAACGTATCTTCAGGTGATAGTTTGGGAAAATCTATTACAGGTATAAGCTGACCATTTATTCTGAAAATCGGATTTTTACCAGCCTTAAGATGTACGTCTGAAGCTTTTTTCAAAAATGCTGCTTTTAATATATCATCTATCATTTAGTTACCCCACAATGTATTAAGCAATCCCCAATCTCTTTCTTATCTCTGCTTCTATCTCTTGCATTATTTCTGGGTTGTCCTTTAAAAACTGCCTTGCATTCTCTTTACCCTGTCCAATTTTGGTATCTTTATAACT
This sequence comes from Deferribacterales bacterium, assembly GCA_036574145.1. Classification (GTDB taxonomy): domain Bacteria; phylum Chrysiogenota; class Deferribacteres; order Deferribacterales; family Calditerrivibrionaceae; genus Calditerrivibrio. Next base: position 6,846 of record JAINCL010000071.1, read on the forward strand.
AAACCATGCACCGGATTTACCTATTATCCCTTCTTCAACACCTACATCTATCAATATACCTTCTTTGGATACACCACTTCCGTAAATAATGTCAAATTTAGCCTGTTTAAAAGGTGGTGCCACCTTGTTTTTCACAACCTTAGCAACTGTTTCACTACCTACACTCTCCTCTTTATCTTTTAGCTGAGAGCCTTTTTTAATCTCTATCCTTATTGTTGCATAGAATTTTAATGCATTACCACCAGTGGTTGTCTCTGGGTTTCCGTAAACCATACCGATCTTTTGCCTTGTTTGATTTATAAAAACAAGTGCAGTCTTGGATTTATTAACTATTGCAGTTAGCTTTCTTAATGCCTGACTCATGAGCCTTGCCTGCAATCCCATAAAAGAATCACCCATTTCACCCTCTATCTCAGCTTTTGGCGTAAGAGCTGCAACTGAGTCTATTACAATAATATCGATTGCACCACTTCTCACCAATGTTTCGGCAATTTCGAGAGCAGCTTCACCACTATCAGGCTGGCTTACAAGAAGGTTATCTACATCAACACCTATGGCTTTTGCATAAACAGGATCCATGGCATGTTCTGCATCAATAAAAGCAGCAATACCACCAAGCTTCTGGGCTTCCGCTATTATATGAAATGCCACTGTGGTTTTACCACTTGATTCACTACCATAAATCTCTACAATACGCCCTCTTGGGATACCACCTACACCAAGGGCAGCATCAAGTGTCAGTATACCAGTGGGGATAACAGGTGGTTTTTCGATCGCTTTATCACCTAACTTCATAACAGCGCCTTTCCCAAAATCTTTCTCAATCTTGGAAAGTGCAGCTTCAAGAGCTTTTAATTTGTCATTGTCCATATGTACTCCTCCATTTTGTAACATCGAACATAATTATAATATAAAAATAAAAAAAATTAAAGAGAAAGTCTGTGATTTGAAATTAATAATCAATTTTATAACAATTTTTAACTATTTGATAATCTTAGAGAAACATCAATTATTCATCTGATTATGGAGATTTTATCAAATTGAGAGATGAAAAACATTTTGACAAATTCATATATTTAGATATATTCAATATAAAATATACGTAGGAGTGGTTAGTATGTTAAAAAGAGTGATTAGTATATTTCTTATGTCTATTGTGCTGTTTCTGTTTGGATGTAATCCATTTGCAGAAAATAGTTCAAAAGATCTGCCTGAGCTGAAAGATATCTCTATACAAGATTTTGAAAATATTCTAGCTGAACAGAAAGGGAAAGTGGTGCTTGTAAACTTTTTTGCTTCATGGTGCCCACCATGCAAAGCAGAGACTCCAGAATTTGTTGCTACCTATGAAAAATTTAAAGATAAGGGATTTGTGATAATCGGGATATCTATAGATGAGGATGTTTCAAAGGCTAAAAGTTTCATAGCTGATTATAAGATAACTTACCCTACATATCATGCAACAAGAGAACTTGAGCAAAAAATGGGGGTTTCAAGTATCCCAACTAATATATTTTACACAAAGGATGGTAAGCTATATAATGCTATAGTGGGTGCTATATCGGCTGACTTTCTGGAAAAAACGATAAATGAGCTTTCAAAATAGGGAATTGTAAACATTAATTATATAATTTATATCAGACTGTTTTAGAGGTGCCCCTGATTTTAATTCAGGGGTCACTTTCTTCTCTTTGACTCTCAATCTCAAACCTTCAAATCTTTCTCTTAACAGATCCTCTGTTTTTTCAATTTTTCTTAATAGATTTGAGTCTATTCTCATACCTATTAATCTTGTGGCAATACAGGATTCGTTATAAAATTTTATACCGTTTAAAGGTGTGGAGGTTATCTCTTTTCGGATAAATGCCTTACCTATTTTATTTTCTTTGAGGGGTGAGATCACTCCATATTCCATTAATGCCTTCATCCCAGGTCTATGGTCATTTAAGTCATCATAATTTGTTCCATCAAATATTACATCGATATTTTCTTCATTTTTAATTTTGGACATATTTTCAAGTATAGCTTTTTTGCAATAATAACATCTTTCATCATCATTTTTTAAAAAATCATCGCTCATTTCAATTATAATAGGTTTCCATGCAACAGAAAGCTTATCAGCTATCATTCTTGCCAGATCTATCTCGT
>JAINCL010000072.1:0-2820 GCA_036574145.1 Deferribacterales bacterium
GATATTCTGATACTATATCCATGTAATTTTCAATCAGTTTTGCGCCTTCTTTAATAAGTTTGTTTGTTCCGGTGTTTTGATGGTCAGGAAATATTGGAACTGCAAATATATCTCTACCATATTCTACAGCTAATCTTGCAGTAATTAATGACCCACTTTTTACATGTGCTTCCACAACCACTACTCCCAAGGATAAACCGCTAATTATCCTGTTTCTTCGGGGGAAATTATGGGCATTGGGCTCCTCTTTTAGTGGTTGTTCAGAAACTATACAGCCATTTTCATACAGTTTTTTTAGATATTTTTTATTACTTGCGGGATATACATATAATAATCCACTTCCGAAAATTGCTGTGGTCAAACCTTTTTCCATTGCTCCGAGGTGGGCATGTATGTCTATACCTGTTGCAAAACCACTAACAATATTAAATCCTATTTCTGCAAGATCAGATGCCAATTGTTTTGCAAATCTACAACCAGGGATAGATGCTTCCCGGGAACCTACTATTGCTATTGATGGTTGTTTTAAAGCTTCTATATTTCCATATGTGTATAGTATCGCTGGTGGATCGTCAATGCTTTTCAAAAGATTAGGATAGTTTTCATCTTCGAATGTGATGATATTTATTTTATATTTTTTGATCAGTTCAAGCTCTTGCTCTACAAATTTGTAGTCTATCTTATTAGATTTTATAAAGTCTATCTGAGGGTCTGTTAGACCTGCTTCTTTTAAAAATTTACTCTCTACTCTAAAAATATTACCCAGAGTATTCAGATTTCTCACGAGATTTACTACTGTTTTATGGGAAATACCTTTAATACTTAATAGAGAAAGGTAATTAGAAATAATATCAAAGTTATTCATTTTCTAATATGGCTCTCCATATTTTAATGGCAGGTAATAAAGCATCTATAGGTACTGAAAATTTTGGATGATGTAAAGGATAAGTTACCCCCTTTCTAATCCCAAGTCTTAAAAATAGGGAAGGGGCATATTTGCCATAGAAACAGAAATCTTCTCCACCCATTGATAATTTTGTGTTTTCATCAAATTTGATGGAGTTTATCTGGAAGATATCCTTTGCTTTTTTTATTAACTTGTTATCGTTTATCACAGGGTATGTCCCATCATTAATACTTAATTTGTATCGAATATCAAACTGTTTAGATAAAGTTTGTAAATTAGTTGTTAAAGAATCTTCTAAGATCTTTTTGGTCTCATCATCAATATATCTATATGTGCCATCAATTGTTAAAGTATGGGGTAAGATATTTGCAGCTGTCCCACCCTCTATTTTTCCAAAAGATAACACTGCAGGTTTTACAGGGTCTATTTTTCTTGAAACTATTGTTTGTGAACTTAGTATAAATTGTGATGCTGACACTATAAGATCGTTACCTTTGTGTGGGTATGCGGCATGGGTTCCTTTGCCTGATAGTTTTATATTAAAATGGGTTGATCCTGCCATAACAGCACCTGTTTTAATACCAACAATACCAAATTCTATTTCTGGGTCAACATGTAGAGCATATATTTCATCAACTTTCTCCATACATCCTTGTTCAATCATAAATTTAGCACCAGAAATTACCTCTTCTGCTGGTTGAAAAATGAATCTCAGGTTGGATTTTGGTTTTATCTCACCAATGGATATTTTATGAATTATGGACAAAAGGGCTGAAGTATGTAGATTATGACCACATTGATGTTTGAATCTATTTTTTTTCAAATCGTAAGGGAGTGCATCGATATCAGCTCTTATTGCAATTGTTCTTTTAGAGCCTACATTAATAGTACCGAATAGACCTGTTTCAAATTTTCTATATTCTTTTACTCCTAATTTCTCCAGTGTAGATTTTATGTAATTAGTTGTTTTAAATTCTTTAAAGGACGGTTCAGCTAATTTTGATATATCTCTAAAATAGTTTTGTTCGTAATTATCCATTTACACACCTTAAAAAATATGTTATTTTTATATTTTAGGGGGAAATATGGATAATGTCAACCAGCTTTTAAGGAATTTACCAAAAGTTGATGAAGTATTAAAAAAATTTGATAGTTGTTACGATAGAGATCTTTTAAAATATGTTATAAATAGTATCCTTGATAGATATAGACAAAAGATAAGAAATGGTATTTTAAAATATGTTGATATCGATAAAATTATTGAAGATATAAAAATTTCTTACAGTAAATTTGTCCGAGGTAGTCTTGTTAAGGTGGTAAATGCCACAGGGATACCTATACATACCAATTTGGGTAGATCACCTATCCTTTATGATGTCTATGAGATGTCTAAGGATATTATATGTGGTTATAGTAATCTTGAATTTGATCTGGAAGAAGGTAGTAGGGGGGATAGATATTTTCATTGTGATCAATATTTAAGATATTTAACAGGTGCAGAAAGCTCCCTTGTGGTGAATAATAATGCGGCTGCAGTTTTTTTAATTTTAAACAGTTTTGCAAAAGATAGAGAGGTTATTGTATCAAGGGGTGAACTTATTGAGATTGGAGGGAGTTTCAGACTGCCAGATGTAATGACTGCAAGTGGTGCGATACTAAGGGAAGTTGGAACTACTAATAAAACAAAGTTATCTGATTATTATAATGCCATAAATGATAAAACATCAATTATTATGAAATCACATACAAGTAATTATAAGATTATAGGGTTTACTGAATCTGTATCCCTTGAAGAAATTGCAAAACTTTCAGCACAGAATAATCTAATTTCATATTATGATGCCGGAAGTGGGGCTATGATAGATTTTAACTTTGGGAATTGTTTTGAAAAAAGTGTTAAAAATGTCGTGGAG
>JAINCL010000011.1:0-2284 GCA_036574145.1 Deferribacterales bacterium
TTTTAAGGATTAGAGGGAAAGGTATACCCCATATGAACAACAATACCGAAAATGGGGATTTATATATAAAACTAAATGTAAAAATTCCTGCTATAGCCATTGAGAGTGACAGAAAAATACTTCAAGAAATGAAAAAGAGATATGCCATAGATTTAAGAAAGGATCTATTGGAAAAAGGTAAAATATAGGGTGATGCCATGAAGAACAAACCTTTATATGCAATAAGTGTAGTAGCAGAGATGTTAAATATCCACCCACAAACACTCAGGCAATATGAAAGGGTGGAGTTGATCAAACCATCTAGAACTATAGGTAATGTTAGATTATACTCAGAGGAAGATATTGAAAGGATAAAATTTATAACAACCCTCACAAGGGATATGGGGGTTAACCTTGCTGGGGTAGAGATTATACTGAAAATGAAACAACAGATGGAGGAGATGCAACAACAGATTGAGAAATTGACAAATTTCATAAGAGAAAATATCCCTTTCAGGGAAGAAAATATCCCAGTGGTAAAACCACAGGGGAATATAATTAAAGTAAAAATAGAAAAGGAATAGAGGTATACTATGATAAATTGGAACAAATTAACAATAAAAGCAAGTGAAGCTATACAGGCGGCACATGCTTTAGCTGATAAAAACGGTAATCAACAAATTGAACAGGAGCATCTTTTAAAAGCTCTTATTACTCAATCTGAAGGTTTGATAAAGCCTCTACTTCAAAAGTTAGAGGTTAATATAGGTTCCTTCATAAATGAACTGGATGAACTGATCGGTAAATACCCAAAAGTATCAGGTTCCGAGGGTGTATATCTCTCTCAGGATCTAAAAAAATCCCTTGATCATGCTTTCAAGGTTATAAAAGATTTTGGTGATGAATATGTCTCCACAGAACATCTGCTTATAGGTATTGTAGAGCATCCTAATTATTCACTCAGACAGATACTATTAAAATACGGAATTGAGAGTAAACAGTTAATAAAAGCTATTAAAGAGTTAAGAGGTGACAGTAAAATCACCGATCAAAACCCCGAAGAAAAGATGCAGGCTATTGAGAAATATACCATAAATCTTACTGAAAGAGCTGCGTCAGGTAAACTTGATCCTGTCATAGGCAGGGATGAAGAGATAAGAAGGGTAATGCATGTCCTCTCAAGAAGGACAAAAAATAATCCTGTTCTGATAGGTGAACCTGGTGTAGGTAAAACAGCTATAGTGGAAGGTTTAGCCCAAAGGATAGTAAATGGTGATGTCCCAGAAACATTGAAAAATAAGATACTTCTTGCACTCGACATGGGTGCGTTAATAGCTGGAACAAAATATAGGGGTGAATTTGAAGATAGATTGAAATCTATATTAAAAGAGATCACCTCAAGAGAAGGTGAAATAATCCTTTTCATAGATGAGATACATACATTAGTAGGTGCTGGTGCTGCAGAAGGAGCTATGGATGCAGCTAATTTACTTAAACCAGCACTTGCAAGGGGTGAACTACACTGTATAGGTGCCACAACATTAGATGAATATAAAAAACATATCGAAAAGGACCCAGCTCTTGAAAGAAGATTTCAACCTATTTTAGTGGAAGAACCTTCCGTTGAAGATACAATATCTATATTAAGAGGGTTAAAGGAACGATATGAGGTTCATCACGGTGTAAGGATTAAGGATAGCGCAATAATAGCTGCAGTTTACCTTTCCCATAAATATATATCTGACAGGCAGATGCCAGATAAAGCCATCGACCTTATAGATGAAGCATGCGCAAAATTAAGAATGGAGATAGATAGTTTACCCACAGAGTTAGATGAACTGGAGAGGAAGAAGAGACAACTTGAAATAGAAAGGCAGGCATTAAAAAGAGAGCAGGATGAAGCAAGTAAAATAAAACTTGAAAAGATTGAAAAAGAGATAAATGAATTAAATGAAAAGATCCTATCTCTTAAAACACACTGGCAAAATGAAAAGAATATAATTACAGAGATTAAGCAGATAAAAGAGGAAATTGAGCAGCAAAAACTTGCAATGTCCAATGCTGAAAGATCTGGTAATTTTGAGCTTGCATCCCAGATCAAATATGGAAAAATGGTTGAACTCAATAAAAAATTAGAAGATCTCAACAATAGATTAAAAGAGATCCAGAAAGATAGAAAAATGCTTAAAGAAGAGGTTGATGAAGAGGATATAGCTGAGATTATAGCAAAATGGACTGGTATCCCTGTAACCAAACTTCTTGAAGAAGAAGCTGAAAAATTAATAAATATGGAATCATTGTTGCA
>JAINCL010000073.1:0-13947 GCA_036574145.1 Deferribacterales bacterium
TACCTGCATCTCCCCCATACTATCCTTTTCTATACGATATTTCATAAAACCTCCTTGAAGAATTTTAAATTTTATACTATTATTTATTATTATATCATAGAGGGCAAAAATGACAAATGAAAAAATTTTTTCCATAATGAGAACAGAACCGAAATTTGTCGAGCTTGACAATGAAGAATTAACTCAGTTCATATCTTACTGCGAATTAGAGAACTTCCCAAAAGCCTCAAAAATCATCAATGAAGGTGAATTTGGGAATAAATTCTATTTTATAGTTTCCGGTGAGGTTGGTATATCTAAATCTATTTCTGACGAAGTAATCTTTTTCATCTCATCGTTAAAAAAAGGTGATTTTTTTGGTGAAATGGCTATAATAACAGAATACCCAAGATCTGCTAATGCCTTTGCCAAAACGGATGTAGTACTTTTATCAATGACAAGAAGCAATATGCAGATATTCAAACAGGAGCATCCCCTTTGCTTTGGAAAGTTTTCTTATATTCTGGCTAAGACCCTTGCAGACCGATTATACAAAGTTGAGGAAAGGATAAAAAATATCATTAAGGCATCAGTAATCAGTGCTATAACCTGATACTATTCCTCCAAAAGCTCCTTCAATTTATCCATGGTTTTATTCCCAGGAAAAGTATCCTCAATTTCCCCTTTACTGTCCAATATTACAGTAAGCGGTATGTAGTAAGCATTATATTTCTTCTTCAATCTACCTGCATCATAATATAATGGGAAAAAATAGTTTGTTTGTAAAGCATAATTTTTAACCAGTTGTCTATCATAATCCACAGAGATCGCCACAACTTTAATATCTTTTGAACTAAAATAGGAGGAAGATTCGTTAATATTTTTAAGATACTGTTTACAGTATGGGCAGTAAACCCCCCAAAACACCACCAAAGTTTTACCTTTATGCGATCTTGCAATATTTAACAATTTCGTCTCATCAATATCTTCAAGTTTAGAAGAAAAGCCAAAACATGGTACTAATAACAATAATAAAATAGATAATTCTTTCATTTAACCACCTCCAACAAAATGTATAATCTCTAACTTATCGTTTTCTTGAATTATAATATTAGCATAATCCTCTTTAGGTATAATATTCATATTTATCTCAACCACTACATTTTTGTCTGAAAGTTTCAATATTCCAAGTAGTTCAGCCACCGTAATATTTTCATTTATCTCGATATCTTTACCATTCAATCTGACCTTCATATATCCCCCAACATTATTCTTACTGCTAAGTTTGCCTGTATATTGGCAGCTACAGCCACCCTTGTTGCCATTAACCCCATCCCAACATCGGCTCCGCTTTTAAGATCTCCCACTAAAAAGAAGTTTTCTTTAATCCTATTTATCTTAATCTTCTCAGTATCCCCATATCCAGCCACACCTGAAGCAGCTATAAAAGGTATATCCTTTAGATTTGAAAGCATAAAAGAGGTAAGCTTGCTTTTTTCTTCAGCCTTATCGAATGCCTCTATAACAACATCAAACCCTTTTAAAAGCTGATGGCTATTTTTTTCATCTATCTTAGCATCGATAGGTTCATAATTGATATAAGGGTTAATCCTAAGTAATGTGTTATGTAGCGCAAAAACCTTCTTCATCCCTATCTGATCAATAAAATAGTATTGTCTATTAATGTTAGATGGTTCTACAACATCAAAGTCTATAAATCTAATCCTTCCAACCCCCATCCTCGAAAGGGATACGACGATATTAGATCCAAGCCCACCAACTCCTGCAACAACTACTGAGGATTTTTTAAGTATTTCATACACCCCCGGTGAGTGTCTAGATACAAGGAGACATTCAAGTTCTTGATCTGAAGGGATTTCAGACCTTTTTATAAGATTCACCGTATCACCATCTTTTAATGATAGACTTGTTTCAACAGGGAAACCATTGAGAATCACAATATCAGCATCAGGTTTGAACCTATCCCTTAATGCATCAGTTGTAATATTGTCATCTATTTCTATAAACCTACCATTTAGATATATTTTCATGTAGGTTATTATAATAAAAATTTATCTTATGTAAAGATGTTTTTAAAAAGTAAAATATTAAGAATTTGTTGAAAGGAACTCTTTTTCATATTTTTTGTAGATATTATTAAACTCTTCGTTTTTATAAAGTTCAAAAATGCTAAACTCTTCACCAAAATTCTTTTTAATAAAGTATGGTGTATCCTTATAATTAAATAGTTTTATACAATTAACTACTGGATCTCCAAAAAGAAGTTTAGACTTCTTTGCATACTTCTGAGGAATTATGTTTAGATTTATTAATTCATTAACAAGCGTCTCCTGTTGCTGTAAAGTATGGAAATGTATATTTTCTATTTTCCCACAATTCGATTCCACAAAACTACATAATGTATGTATAAAAATTCTAAGGTGATTAATACTATCAAGCTCCAACTGGCTGATAAAGATCGAAACATCTTTATTCCTGTATAGATTAAAAATCTTTTGATCATTTCTAAAGCTCAATTTTACAAGTAGTTCAAGAGGTAATTTATCCATTAATTCATTTCTACTTTTCAAATTAAGATGCTGATCAATAATTCCCAGCGTCTTCAATACTGTTATCAGCTTAAGCAATACCGTAAAGCTCATCGAATCTGGTGGCATAAGATGATCTTTTACTATCACCTCACTTAAATCTGCACCTATATCTACAATCGGATTTCTACCTGCATTTATAAATTCGTTTACCCTAATATCCTCCACAGCATATTTACCATTGAGATGAATTAACATATTGTTTGTATTATAATAGCAATCTGAAAAATTATCCAACGGTATTGTAAGGGTATTATTTTTTATATTTGTTATCTGCCTGAAAAATGATAAAAGGTTTTTAGGGTGATTGTAAGGTTGTAAAAGCTCATAAATGATCCCATCCTTATCTAATTTAATATACGATATTAAATTCAGTAGTATATCACCCTGAATACTATTTGTATCAGAAATCATAATAACCCTTTCTATATCTGTAGCTTTAACTGAATTAAAGATAAAATCGTTCAAATGATCTTCTTTGAAGAGATGATCCAATCTATCTGTAGTTTTAATAAACCCTTCCGATGATATATTATCGATACTTGGAGAATATATGTAATACTTAATACCGCTAGGATACTGAATAAGAAGGGTACCATTTACAGACTCGTATGCTTCTTCAGGAGTACTTTCGACACTCTTTGTAACCGATTCACTTTTTATCTCTTCTTTAAATTCCTCTAATTTTTTCTTAGGAGAAATTTTTATAACTTGCGGTTTTAAAAATAATTCATCCTCAGCATCGTTATATTGCTCTATCTCAATCTTTTCACTATGCACATTGGCTGAGTCAGATTTACTGTTTTCATCGACTATCTCCGTTTTTGTGGTTACGGATCTCTTTTTGACTGTGATGATATCACTGTCTTTATCTGTAACTTTAAAGAAATCGCTGGTATCCACTACTATATCTGACTTTACCTCATATTGACATGCAAGTCTAAAGCCTGCATCTATATTTATAGGAGCTAAAATTATTGTATCTTTTTTTGTAGGCTTATTTATAGGTTTTTTATCGGCAGATATTATCCTTACTCTACATTTTCCACAATGACCATTACCTTTACAAAGAGTAGGCACCTGTATACCATTGTTAATAAGTATATCGTAAAGATTAGAACCGGACTTAACCTCAACAGTTATGTTATGATTCTTTAATATAACCTTACATTTTTTAGTATTAAAAAACATATTATAATATCTGCCCCAAGAATTGTTTTAATCTTTCATTCTTTGGATTGTTAAAAATCTCCTCAGGTTTACCCATTTCTACAATATCCCCTTCATCCATAAATATTATCCTGTCGGAAACCTCTCTTGCAAAACCCATTTCATGTGTAACTACTACCATAGTCATACCCTCTTTAGCAAGAGTTTTCATAACATCCAGAACTTCCCCTATCATTTCTGGATCAAGAGCACTGGTAGGTTCATCAAACAACATTATTTTAGGCTTCATTGCAAGGGCTCTTGCTATGGCAACCCTTTGCTGCTGACCACCTGAAAGCTGAGCAGGATAACTATTCCCCCTATCCCCCAGACCTACCCTTTCAAGCAATCTTAAAGCAATATCCTCAGCCTCTTTTTTATCCATCTTTTTCACAACCCTCGGTGCCAATGTTATATTTTCAAGAGCTGTAAGATGTGTGAAAAGATTAAATTGCTGAAAAACCATTCCAACTTCTTCTCTGATCTTATTTATATTTGTTTTGTCATCAGTTAGTTTTATACCATCAATTGTAATATCACCTTCATTAATGGTTTCAAGATGATTAAGGGTTCTTAATAATGTAGATTTACCTGAACCGCTGGGGCCTATAATTACCACAACCTCACCTTGATGTATCTCCAATGATACACCTTTTAATGCTTTTACTCCATTACGATAGATTTTGGTAACATTTTCAACCTTAATAATTACATTATCACTAATCACTTGCCGCTAATCTCCTTTCCAATAATTGTACTAAAAATGATAAACCTGATGTAAGTATCAGATACATAGCCGCCACTACAAACCATACCTCAAAAGGGCTAAAAGTGGAAGACACAATCTCTCTACCAGCTTTAGTAAGATCTGTAATAGATATAACCGAAACTAAGGAAGAATCCTTGATTAATGAGATAAATTGTCCAGCCATTGGTGGCAGTGTCCTTTTTATAGCCTGAGGTAGGATTATATATCTCATAGCCTGAAAATAGCTCATACCAAGACTTCTCGCAGCTTCCATCTGACCTTTAGGTATAGATTGTATACCAGCTCTGACTATTTCTGCTATGTATGCACCAGCAAAAATAGCAAGGGCTGCAATACCTGATGTTATTCTATCCAATTGAAACACTGTACCTATAAAGAAATAGAAGATAAATATCTGAACCAATAGAGGTGTCCCCCTAATAAGCTCTATATAAGTTATAGATAATTTTTTCAATACTACATTGGATGATATCCTCGAAAGTCCAGTTATTATGCCTATGAATATGGCTATGATTATTGAAACAAATGATATATATAAAGTATTCCATAAACCAACAGTTAACGGTCCTACTTTATATGCATAATTAATAGCTATCACATCACCCTCATATACATCTGTATTATCAGAAAGGGTAGTTTCTTTATAATCCGTAACCTTTTCTATTCGATTATCATCTTTGCTCTTTATTACAATCGTCTTACCTTCAAAAGTAAGGACACCGTTAAATGGTGCCCTTATCTCTATTTTCTCTTTATTCACGATATAGGATGGGATACGCTCCCATCTCCATATGTAATCTACCTTTTTTGTTGAATAGTAAACAAAATAGCAGATGATACCAATAATTAAAACAAAAAGAAGATTCCATAAGAAATTTTTCATTAAAGATTCACTCTTCATTTAACTATTTATTCTCCTATTGTACATATTTAAGCCAATCAGTTGATTTAAACCATTTATTGTAGATAGCATCGTATCTACCATCACCTTTAATAATCATAAGAAAATTATTTAACCAATTTAGGAAATCTGGATCACCTTTATTCACTGCCCATGCAAGTGGCTCATATGTGAATGGTTTATCAAGAAAAACTAATTTTGTTTTATTTTGAGCATAGAAAATGGCATTATATGGAAGATCGTAAACAAAAGCATCAGCTTTACCATTTATAACCTCCATAGCAGCTTCCTGCTCTGTTTCAAAAAGTCTTAGTTTAGCCTTTGGCATAAGTTTTTTTGTTGCAAAATCTGCTGTTACCCCTAATTTTGTTACAACGGTATATTTTGGGTCATTTAGATCTTTATAACTTTTTATCTTCCCTGCAAGATCTTTCTTAATAAGTATTGTCTGACCAACAACTATATAAGGCTCAGCAAAATTTACCTGCATATTCCTCTGAGGAGTTATGGTCATCCCCGACATTATGATATCAAACTTATTTGTAAGAAGTGCTGGGATAATACCGTCCCATGCAGTATTCACAAGAGTTAATTTTACACCAAGCTCTTTAGCCATCTCTTTTGCAATATCAACATCAAAACCGATTATATTACCTTTTTTATCCTTTAACTCGAAAGGCATATAACCAGCCTCAAGCCCAACTCTGAGCTCTTTTCTTTTGATGATCTGGTTTAATGTCGATTTTTTCCATACTGCAATATCTGCAGCAAATAGTGTTGACGCAAAAATTACTAAAAATAAAGCAAAAAACAGCTTTCTCATTTTATATCCTCCTTTTATTAGTAAGACTTACCTTCATCTAATAGTTCATTAATAACCATCTGGGTACCGCACTCAGGACATTTTGGTATATCCTCCTTCGGTATATAGATTATTGACAGGTAACCACATTTAGGGCACTTTACCTCAACTGCTTCAACTTTTTCCTTATCTGAACCCATCTCTATCTCCAAACTTTTTATTAACTTTATTACAAATAAACTTACTTTTCAAGTAAAACTTTACTTAAAATCTATTTTGAAAAGGTTCCATTTTTATAGAAACTATTAATTATTCTATAAGCTGCCAAAGCAGCACCAAAACCGTTATCTATATTAACCACAGTTATACCATTGGCACAGCTTGTAAGCATGGCAAACAAAGCGGTAAAACCGTTTAAAGCAGTACCATAGCCGACAGAAGTTGGCACAGCAATGACAGGCTGAGGAAAAAGTCCACCCACCAGAGAAGGTAAAGCCCCTTCCATACCTGCAATAACTATAATAACATCATATCTATCTATTTCATCTTTTACTTTAAAAAAACGGTGAACACCAGCCACCCCAACATCAGAGAATATTTTATTATTTACACCTATTGTATCCAATACAACAGAGCTTTCCAGCGCTACAGAAAGATCTGATAAACCGGCAGATACAATAGCTACCTCACCTTTGAGCCTATTCAACTTTTTACCAGAACGTATTATACCAGCTTCATAAAAAGCTTCAAGATCGCTATGTATCTTCATTATCTCATCTATCTTCCCTTTCGTTAATTTTGTACAGAGAAAAGATATTTTATTTTTCTTATAGATATCAATTATCTCCAAAAGCTGTTCTACACTTTTCGATCTACCAAAAACCACTTCATCGAATCCAAGCCTTTCACTCCTCTCACTATCTATATTTACATATGAATCCTTTTTCCCAAAAATCTTCTCTGTAAAATCTTCAACCCCAATATAACCCTTTTGAAGTTGAGCAATCAATTCCAGAATCTCTTCCCTTTTAACCATTATAACCTCTACATATTACATATATCTCAAATGAATTTTTCCTTGTGGCATAAGGTCTTATGATCTTTACATCTTTAAAAATAGTTTTTAATTCAGCTATAAGTCGTTCCCTTTCCTCACCATCAAATAATTTAAAAAGCAAAGTACCATTTTTTTTAAGAACCTTTTTGGAAAACTCCACAACGATCTTTATAAGGTTTATACTATTTTGATGATCTACAAACTTCTGTCCTGTTGTATTAGGAGCCACATCGGATATGACAATATCGAAAGAATCTTTTAATTCTGCGATTTTACTTAACGTATTCTCATCTCGAATATCACCTAAAATAAAGTGATAATTTTTACTGTTTAATGGTGTCATAGGTAAAATATCCACACCAACAATCAGTGCATCTTTTGAAAGCATCTCAATTGCCACCTGACTCCAACCACCCGGAGAAGCTCCAACATCAAGAAGCGACTTAACACCAGAAAAAAGGTTATATTTAACAACAAACTCCTTTAATTTATAAGAAGCCCTTGACTTGTAACCTTCCTGTTTTGCCCTCTTATAAAATGAGTCTTTTCGATTATACATTAAGTGATCCAAGTGGTGTTATCTCATAATGTTCGAGGTGATAATGGGAGTTCGGCTTTATCTCCACAGTAATATTGTACATCATCTCAATATCGTCTAAATGTTCCTGCTCATTGTTTAAAATAAGTTCTGCAATGTCACGATGTGCTTCCACGATAACCTTAGATCCATTAAAGAATGGGGCAACTCTCCTAATCTCCCTCAAAATATCATAACATATGGTTATTTTAGACCTTACTATCCCCCTACCTTCACAGTAAGGGCAGGGTTCAGTTAAAATTTTGTTTAAACTATCCTGTACCCTCTTCCTTGTAATCTCCAGAAGACCAAGTGGTGATATATTTACAATGGATGTTTTTGCACGATCCTTTTTTAATTCCTGTTGAAGAGTCTGGATAACCTTATCTTTATGTTCCTCTTTTTCCATATCTATAAAATCCACTATGATGATCCCACCTAAATTTCTAAGCCTCATCTGCCATGCAATCTCTTTTGCAGCTTCTAAGTTTGTCTTAAGGATGGTTTCATCAAAATTACGCTTACCAACAAATTTACCGGTATTTACATCTATAACAGTTAGAGCTTCTGCCTGATCGATCACTATATAACCACCAGATTTCAACCAAACCCTTCTTTCCATCAATTTACTAATCTCTATTTCGATGTTATAGAAATCGAATATAGGGATATCGTTTTCGTAGAGTTCAATATTGATCTGATCGTTTAAGAGATACTCTTTTACAAAAGATTTGATCCTCAAATAATCGGCTTTACTATCTATTACTATCTTCCTGACATCATCGTTTGTTAGGTCTCTAATTGCCCTGAATATCAGATCAAGTTCATTATAAAGTAATTTAGGAGCCCCTGAATCCTTTGATCTTTCCGATATCTTCTCCCATGTTCTTAAAAGGTAATTAAGATCAGATCTCAGCTCCTCTTCTGTGGAATTTTCAGAAACGGTTCTTGCGATTAAACCGATATTAGGTGGTTTTATTACAGAAAGGATATGCTTTAATCTATCCCTTTCAGCTTCATTGTCTATCTTTCTGGATACTCCAACATGGTTGTAGGTGGGCATAAGCACAAGGTATCTACCCGGTATAGTAATATGTGAAGTAAGCCTTGCTCCCTTTTGTCCTATAGGCTCTTTTGCCACCTGAACCATAATCTCTTGCCCTTCCTGTAAAAGATCCTCAATAGGGACATATATCTTATTATGGTTTGATTCTAAATCAGCATCTTCCACATCAACAATTCTATCTTCAAGGAGCGAAAAATTATCTGTATCATCCACATAAAGGTCTCCAGCATGCAAAAAAGCGGCTCTTTCATGTCCGATATCAATAAATGCAGATTGCATCCCTGGCAATACTTTTACTACCTTACCTTTATAAATATTACCAGCAATCCCTTTATTCTTAGCTCTCTCAATAAATATTTCTGCTACACTATTATTCTCAAGTACTGCAACCCTCGTTTCGGTCACAGTTGAATTTATAATTATCTCCCTTGACAAGACTACTACCCCTTTAACCCTTCATTTTTATCATTACAGCTTTAGAAATCCCTTTTAAAGTTTCAAAAACCCCAATCCCCTTTATGGCAACAGCTTCGAAAGATTCCACTTTTCTCCTGTTCAACTCCTTTTCAAGAACATCAACAGGGATAATATCTGGCAGATCCCTTTTATTCCATTGCATCACAAGAGGTATTGTCTCATAATCCAACCCATTTTCTTTTAAGTTATCTATTAGGTTCTCATAACTATCTATATTCGCATCCATCCTGTCTGTTTGGGAATCTGCAACGAAAACAACCCCATCAGCACCTTTAAGTATCAATTTCCTGCTGGCATCATAAAAAATTTGCCCCGGAACAGTATATAGATGTAATCTAACTTTAAAACCTTTAATCTCACCCAACTTCATTGGCATAAAATCGAAGAATAGAGTTCTTTCTGTCTCAGTAGCAAGGGATACCATTTTACCCTTCTGAGATTCATCAGTTTGTTCATAAATATACTGTAAATTAGTTGTCTTTCCACATAGTCCTGGTCCATAATAAACTATTTTGAAATTTATCTCTTTAGTAGCATAATTTATAAACGACATCTACCCACCCTTCCTGAACATATTTTCTATGTCTTCATCAGTAATATCACTGAAGATATTTTCAGCATTGTTTGATTTAGAATTATAGGATGATAATAAATCAGCTATAGCTCTCACATATTTTTTCATCTTTAGTCTCACAAGCCCCAAAGATGTTGTATCATCAAAAAGTACCACAAGAATCAGTTTCCCATCCACCAAAGTTATATTTAGATGTTCATTTTCCCCTTCATGAAAAAGAACAGAAAACTCCTTTTCACCCAGAAGTTTTGCTATACCATCTGTTGCAGCAACATTACCTGCCACCAATGCAGCCAGAGAAGTGGCATCAAATTCACTGGATTCACCAGAACTTGCAACCATCTGACCACTTTTATCGATTAAGAAGGTAGCCTTAGATTGTGTTTCATTTTTTAAGAGGTGTATCTGTTCACTGAGCTTTTTAATTAACTCCTCATCACTCATCCAGATATAATTTTCCATTTTCTACACCAACCTTTAAGATCATTTTATGATCTTAATTAAAAGATTACCCCATTTCCCTTCTATTTTCAAGAGATTTTAGAAGTGTAATTTCATCCACATATTCAAGATAACCACCAATGGGAACACCGGTTGCTATCCTTGTCACCTTAACATTATTATACTTCTTCGATATTAATTTGTAAAGGTAAATTGCTGTGGTATCCCCCTCCACATCGGGATTAGTCGCCAAAATAACCTCATAAACATTATCCTCTTCAATTCTTTTTAAAAGGGGGTCTATTTTTAAATTTTCTGGCGTTATACCATCCAAGGGGGCAAGCCTACCACCCAACACATGGTATAACCCATTAAATCTACCAGAATGTTCTATGAGAAATATATCTTTAGGCTCTTCCACAACACATACCACTTTATTGTCACGATTTTTATCCAAACATATGCTACAATAATCCTCATCAGAAATGGAACCACATTTTATACAAAATTTTGTATTCTTTTTCAATTCATAGATGGCATTTGAGATATTTTCCACATCTTTTAACGGTAGCTTTAAAAGATGCATAGTTAATCTAATTGCAGTTTTCCTGCCTATACCTGGTAGTTTTGATAATTCCTTTATACATTTTTCAAAAGATTTGGAGTAGGGCATCTATTAGAACATTCCTGGAAAATTTATACCTAATCCACCAGTTAATTTTGCCATTCTTTCACTCATTAAGGCTTGAGCCTTTTTTATACCTTCATTCACTGCTGCCACAATCAGATCCTGCAACATCTCCAGATCATCGGCATTAACTACATCTTTCTCTATTGTAATACCAAGCAGTTCAGCTTTACCATTAAAAATCACTTTAACCATCCCTCCACCGGAAGTGGCTTCCACAGTTTCTTTAGCAACCTCAGCCTGAACCTCTTCCATCTTTTTCTGCATAATTTTTGCTTGCTTCATAATCTGTTGAATATTCATAATTCCTCCATTTTTAATTTTTGTCTATTTTTTCTATTTCACCATCAAATTTGTCTATGATATTCTTAACTATATTATTATTTAACGCCTTCTCTTTAAGCATCTCTTCCTGAAAAGATTTTATCTCTGCCTCCGCTTTTACAAGATTCAACT
Organism: Deferribacterales bacterium; assembly: GCA_036574145.1. Classification (GTDB taxonomy): domain Bacteria; phylum Chrysiogenota; class Deferribacteres; order Deferribacterales; family Calditerrivibrionaceae; genus Calditerrivibrio. The sequence goes on from JAINCL010000073.1 coordinate 11,606, forward strand.
CTCGATTTCCATTCTCCAGTAGTATTGTCAAATTCATCTCTTTACTAAAATATACCTTGAGTTGCTCTTTGAGAACCTTATTTTTTTCAGGTTTCGTAAGCATGTTATAGTAAAATCTATCCTTTTCATTAAATACAAGAACTACATTTTTATCATCAATCTCTTTTATCACACCATATGCAGCTTGAGCAGCCACTGCTGGATTGATAGTTTCAAGATGTTTTATAAAACCTTTCCAGCTCTTCTGAGTTTCACTTAACCCTTGCCGTTTTTCAGTCAAATTAGGCTCAACTACGGTATTCATAACTGTTGTACTCATCTGTTGATTATTTAAGCTTATCTGATCAGCAGGTATTAAATTATCCACATTAGCCGCTTTAAATACTCCAAACTCAAAAAGATACTTTTCTATTGTCAGATATCGCATCTCTGCAATTGTTTTCTGAAATATCTGGAAATATGCAAATATCTTTTTTAATGTTAATTTAGATTTAATTCGGTTGTAGAATTCTAATTCATGGGTGGTTAATGTCTTATCTGAAAATCCACCTGTAAAAAGATGTAGAAGATTACGGGTATGCTGTATCAATATCTCAAGGGCAAATTGGTAATCCACCCCTTTTCTTGCAAACTCATCTATCAATTGAAATAGTTGTTCAGACTTATTGTCAACTATAGCCTCAAATATCTGATTCACAATCTCATATTCAGAAATATCAAGCAACTCTTTTGCAACATCAGATGTAATATTACCCCCTGTAAAGGCAACAAGTTGATCTGTAATTGATAAAGCATCCCTCATACAACCGTCAGAATTTCTTATAATCATATTAAGAGAATCGTTATCTATGGTGATACCTTCCTTCTCCATCACCTTCAAAAGATATTCACGCATAAAATCGTGGGATATCTTTTTAAAATCGTATTTCTGACATCTGGAAAGAATAGTCATCGGGATTTTATGGGCATCCGTCGTTGCAAGGATGAATACAACGTAATCGGGAGGCTCTTCTAAAGTTTTAAGCAGTGCATTAAAAGCCTCATCAGTCAACATATGAACTTCATCTATTATATAAACTTTGTATTTGTTATAAACAGGAAGTATTTTAACATTTTCGCGGATCTCCCTTGCCTCTTCCACTTTCCTGTTTGATGCTCCATCTATTTCAATTACATCTACAGATGTTCCATTATTTATCTCTGTACAGCTTGTACATTTATTGCATGGATTAACACCTATAGGATCTTTACAGTTAATCGCTTTAGCAAAAACACGAGCAGCGGTGGTCTTACCGATACCTCTAGGACCTGTAAAAAGGTACGCATGGGATATCTTACCCATTTCTATTGCATTCTTCAATGTCTTTACAACAAACTCCTGACCTACGATCTCATCGAAATTCATAGGTCTATATTTTCTTGCCAACGCTTTATAATTTCCCATACTTATAATTGATAATATGTTTTCAGATTTAATTCAAGAGGTAATTTATTGCATCAACATATTAGATATAACTACCTATCAAACATAATCATATATCCTTTGCTCTGATTAGGCTTAATGGTATTTTCAATATCATATTTAAGATAGTTTATATAGGTTTTGTTATCCAATATTGCTACCTTTTTAACCTTTCTCCCATCATTGAGTATTACATAATCACAACCATTTTCATTGAAACATACCGTTCCAGAGAAAAAACCCTCATTATGTATTTTAACTATTTTACTATCATAAGGCAATATCACCTCTCCGTAATCAACTCCTCTTTTTTTAATATATTTGGAAATCAATGGAAGAAACTTATATCTAAATTCTGATGGTGAACCTTTAAAATATACCTCTGTAACTTCGTTCTTCTCTAATATATACCCCTGAGATCTATCAAAAGCTGGAAAATAGAGTAAATTTTCAGTTTTTGAGGGGATAAACAATAAAGGTATCGTTAAAAAAACCATGCTACGGTATCTAATTAAATACCCTAAAACGAGAAAAAATATAGAGATTAACATTAGATATTGTTCAATTGATATTAAAAAGAATCCAAAATCTGTAATCTGATGGAGAAGTTTTAAAGCAGATACCACAATCTTTTCAAAAAATATTTCAAACGGAACAATCAAATTAACAGAAAATAAAGAGATAATCCCAACCATGATAATAACAGATATTAAAGGGGTAATCAAAATGGTATTAAAAATCGATAATATGTTAAACATTCCAAAATGGTAGGAAACATAAGGTAGCGTAAAAGCAGATGCATATAATCCGATAAGTAATGGTAGATAGATCTTATTCTGATATCTATCAAAATCTATCATGGAAATTCCAAGAACTGCCA
>JAINCL010000012.1:0-3610 GCA_036574145.1 Deferribacterales bacterium
AAAATATAACTTAGGCAAAAGATAACGGTAAAAGTAATTAATATTATTGTATTATTATAAAACAATACAGCCGGTATAACACCTATGGAGCAGATTAGCCAGAGGAAAGGTGATGTGGCAGAGTTGCGCATAAGTTTATTGTTCCGATGAATATTAAAAACATAAGGGACTACTCTTTTGTATATCAATTGATGTAAGTGGTAGGCGTCAGGTCTATCCATTTTGGTCTTGTGTATAAACTTTCTCCTATACATGGAAAATAATGTTTCAAATATCGGATATATGGCAGATAAAAGTGGGAACCAGGGGCTTACCTGACTGTTTCTTTCCACAAGTATTATAGATAGGGTTGCAATCATAAAACCTATAAAGTACGCACCACCGTCCCCTAAAAATATTTTGCCGAAGGGGTAGTTCCAAATGAAAAACCCACCTATTGCACCGATCAGTATAAAAGATACATTTAAAATTAATAAATCTGATACTTTAAAGGCAACATAACCTAAAGAAAAAAGTATTGCTATGGAAACAATTGCAGAAAGCCCATTGAAACCATCTATGATATTTATGGAGTTTGAAACGCCGGCTATGGCAATGATGGTGATAAATATAGCAAAAAATCTAAATGTAAACAGGTTGTCTAAGATGTAAAGATCAAGTTTGTTTAGAAAAAATCCTGTAGAGTAGATAAATATCATTCCAGAGATGGCAGCGGATAGTAATCTTATCCCGGGAGATACTTTTTTGGTGATATCTTCAACAAATCCCACGATAAAAACAGGTAAAGATGAGAAAAGCAGTTTAATTATTAAGATATTTTTAGTATTATAGAAATTTAAAAAAACCATTATTAAAAAAGCCAAAAAAATAGCTAATCCACCTATTCTTGGTGTTATAGTATGATGGAATTTCTGTGGTCCATCAAAGGTATCGGATGATAGGTGACTGTGTCTATTGAAATAATGAATTATAATAGTGTTGATTAATAACGATATTAAAAAGGGATATAATAAGCTTGACAATATCTCCTCCAAAGTATTTTATTGTTTGTAAACAATGTTTACTGTATTGTCAAGGGGAAAATGAAGGTAGATTGAAAGGTAGAGGTGGAGGTTGAGGTAGAGATTGGGTAAGTGGGGGATATAATGTTGATTGTTCAATGTTGAATGGAGACTGTTTGATGTTGTATGAGATTACTTCGCTTCGCTCGCAATGACTGGAAAATATGATATTGCTTCGTCACTTCGTTCTTCGCAAACACTTTTTGTGGTGTGATAGTAAATTATGTAATAAGGATAAAAATAAAGGGCACAGGAATATGTGCCCTTTATTAAAAAATTAGAAATTGATATCTACTTGACTTTCCCAGAGACCATGGATATTGCAGTAGCTAACAGCTATTAATGTCCCTGGTTCTGAAATTTTAACTTTAAAGCATGCCACAGGATCTGTATAAGCTGGACCTTGATTTGCACCTTTTGTGGATTCTCCGTGTGCAAGAAATTCTGCTCTACCGAGATTATAAATATTACCTTCAGCAGGCTTGAAATATAGTGCTATCCAGTTGATAAAATGCTCTGTTGTGTTTGGGTGGGCTATCTCTTTACCAACAGAAACTTCAACGATGGAATACTCACCTTTTTTTATCCCATTTGGACATTCAATTACAGGGACATGTTTTTCAGATTTGAAATCTGCACTTTTTACATAATTACTTACTGACATCTTTTACCTCCGCTTATTTTTATAATATAATTATAGCGTAGAAATTAATAATCTCCATTTTCTTTTCTACGTTTTATATTCTTTTTTATTGTATCCCTTTTAAATAGTGGTAATCTATCAATGAATAGTTTACCATTTAAATGATCTAATTCATGTTGAATAGCCCTGGATAAAAGACCATCGGCTTTTAAAGTAAACGTTTCGCCATTAACATCGTATGCAAAAACCTCCACCTCTTTACTTCTGGTAACGTTTGCATATTCTCCCGGGATGCTGAGACACCCTTCCTCTTCACAGATTTCACCTTCAGCATTGATAATTTTGGGATTTATAAATACCATTAAATTATCTTTCTTCTCACTTATGTCGATCACAAATAATCTTTTTGTTACACCTACCTGTGGAGCAGCCAAACCTACACCAGGGGCAGCATACATGGTTTCGGCCATATTGTTAACAAGCTCTTTTAATTCTTCATCAAAGTTAACTACATCTGTTGTTTTCTGCCTCAAAACAGGATCGGGAAATTTTTTTATTTCCAAAATCATATCATCTCCTAATAATCTAAATTATAATCCTTTTAATTTAAAAGTCAAGTTATTTTATACTATTTTTATCTTTTATTTCTCAAATAGCTTATAACAGCTTTTTTAAAAACAGTTTTTAGTTTTTCATCCTTTATAGGTGCAGCGATTATATCTGCTGTGTGAAGCATGGATGGGGTTATATCCTTTGGGGTATAAGTTTCAGCTTTTTTAGAGATAATCTTTTTTAATATAAATTTGAGATCTTTGATCTCATTATAACCGTATTGGTGCAAGCGTTCTAAAAACTCAGACTTCATAAAGGTAAATTCATTCATCCAGATGGAATCCTCAACAGCGATTATTAAAGTTCCATTATTAATTTTTATAGGTCTTGAGTGCTTAGCTATAAAATCCCCTAAGATCTTTTCCCATTTATTTGCAATATTTATAAATAGCTGTAGATTTGGGTTGGGAGTTATTTCAAAAAATATATCTCTAATTTGTCTCATAGAGATGATATTAATGAAAATGGTGAAAATTTCAAGGGGTAAGTAATGTTTTTTATAATGAAAGTGCCAAGCATACGTTTAGTGGGGTAAGAGTGATAACTTTTTGGATAAAAAACTAACTTTCTAACTTTTTTGCTATAAAAGCCAGTAGCTCAGGGATACCCTGTTTAGTAAGTGAGGAGATCTCAAAGAAATCTTTATCTTTACAAAAAGTTCTAAATTCTTCGAGATTTTTTTCATTAGCAGCATCGATTTTTGTTGCCACAACAATTTCATATTTAGAAGCAAGGTGAGAGGAGAAAAACTCTAATTCCTTTCTAATCTTTTTGTACGATTCCACCATAGATTCTTCTGAAGAGGAGTCTACGAAATGAAGTATAAATTTCGTTCTTTCTATATGCCTTAAAAACTGTATCCCCAATCCATGACCTTCATGAGCACCTTCAATTAATCCAGGCATATCAGCCAAAACAAACGATTTACCATATTCAGCTTTTACAACACCAAGATTTGGTGTGAGGGTCGTAAATGGATAATCAGCTATTTTAGGTTTTGCCGCAGATACGACAGAGATAAAAGTTGATTTGCCGGCATTGGGGAAACCAACTATCCCAACATCTGCAATCAATTTTAATTCAAGTATTAGAGTTTTTTCCTCACCAGGTTCACCAGGTTCAGCTATCCTCGGAGCTCTCTGGGTGGAGCTAACAAAAGCAAGATTCCCTCTACCACCTCTTCCGCCTCTTGCCACTAAGAGTTCCTGTCCATCGGTTAAAATTTCACCAATAATTTCATCGGTGTTCATATCCTTAACAATTGTTCCAAGGGGTACTTTTAAATATAAATCTT
>JAINCL010000074.1:0-1802 GCA_036574145.1 Deferribacterales bacterium
TGGAAAATGAGTATTTAATAACACCATAATCGCACCCCATTTCATATGCTTCTGATTCAGTAAGTCCTATTGAGGCTATCTCAGGATCGGTATATAAAGTTTTAGGGAAGGTGAAAATAAATTCATCAGATTTATTACCAAGAATATCGTTTACTATTATTTCAGCAGAGTAGTTTGCCCAGTTCAAAAATAGATATTTACCAGCAGCATCTCCAGCAAAATATATATTTTTATTAGAAACACTTTTTAATGATTTATCTAAAACCGGATAGTTACCATCCATTTCTATTGATGCAGAGTCTATGTTTAGAGGTTTTAAATTTGGTATTCTGCCTACAGCGATGAAAACTTCTTCAGACTCGATTTTTTCATCACCCATAAATAGTATACATTTGTGACCTATCTTTTCAATATTGTTAACAGTTTTGGATTTTATAATATTTATTCCATCTTTTTTTAAGTATTCTTCGAATTTTTTTATTATAAATTCATCAAATGTGTAGAGTATTCTATCTCGTGCTTCAACAATTGTTACATTTGATCCTAATCGTTTAAATATAGTTGCATATTCAATACCTACAAATCCACCACCTATAATTGTTATAGAGGAAGGTATCTTTTCTAAATTAATGATATTTATAGGATCTATATATTTTTTCCCCATAGCAAAGGGTAGAGATTTAGGTGTGGATCCTGTTGCTATAACAGATTTATCAAAAGTGATTTTTTTAGTATTTTTATTATTGAATGTTAGTTGAAGAACATTATTATCGATAAATGATGCCGTTGCTTCTATTACTTCTACATTGTGATCATTTAAATCCTCTTTGTAAGCTTTAAATATTTTAGTGGTAGTATTTTCTAAATACTTCCTCATCTTTTTTAGATCAAAAGATGCTTCAAGATTTATCTCATTTGAGATGGAAAGAAACGAGCTTGTTTTGGTTTTCAATCTGTTGTAGAGATAGCTTAGATATAGAAGCGTATTTGAAATTATAATTCCGGATGTTTTCGTATTTGAACTGTAATCTTTTTCTATTACTACTACTTTTTTACCTTTTTTAGCTAATTCAACAGCAGTGCTGACCCCAGCTGGACCAGCACCTATTATAACTATTTCGTAATGATCTCTTATATTTTCGTGCATCTACGCGCCAAGCTTACCAGCTAATTTTTTTATTTCATCAGCCATATTAATCTGTTCCCAAGAAAATCCATTTCTACCAAAATGTCCATATGCAGCAGTTTTCTTATATATAGGTTTTCTAAGATCTAAAGCAGTTATGATACCTTTTGGTGTAAGATCAAAAAGTTTTGTGACTATTTTAGCAATTTCTTCATCTGGAATGATACCAGTGTCAAAAGTATTCACCATAAGGGAAACAGGTTGAGCAACACCTATTGCATATGCAACTTGAACTTCACACCTCTGGGCTATTCCTGATGCCACTATATTTTTGGCAACCCATCTCATGGCATATGCAGCACTTCTATCCACTTTTGATGGATCTTTCCCAGAAAATGCTCCACCACCGTGGCGACCAGCTCCACCATAAGTATCGACAATAATCTTTCTCCCTGTAAGACCACAGTCCCCCATAGGGCCACCTATCACGAATCTACCTGTGGGGTTTATATGATAAATGATATTATCTTCATCTATAAGATTAGAAGGAATAACTTCTTTAATAACTTTTTCAACAATATCTTCTCTAAGCTCACGATATGTAATATCTGGAGAATGTTGTGTTGAAACCACAACAGTATTTACTTTAACAGGTTTAAATCCATCGTATTCTATT
>JAINCL010000075.1:0-4612 GCA_036574145.1 Deferribacterales bacterium
TTCCCACAATGTTCTAAACCTTTTATAATAGTTTTAAGTGATATTAATACCAGTTTTGATTCGGATCAATTGCTGGGTTCATATTTTAATCCAGCTTTTACTGGTGATCTACCTAATTTTCATTCACAAAATTTAGCTGATTTAATTGGTCAAAATGAAGGGATAAATGGGCTTAATTGGTTTGTAGGACAAAGTGGTTCGAATTTTGATACCATATGTTCTTCAAAAAATGTATCAAGTCTTGGTAGCTTGAGAGGTCTTTGCCCTGAAGAGCCAACTAAGCAGGGTGGATATTACCTTCCTGCAGCTTCTTATTATGGATACAAAAGATTTAAGTCTGAAACAAATAAACCAGCGAACATATCTTCATTCTTTGTTGCAGCTTCTGCACCAGTGGCTGATTTGACATTTAAAGTTAGTGGACAAAATGTTCGTGTTATTCCTGTCGGGAAATCGGTAAGTGGGTGTTTAAATATACAAACGAGTTGTGCAGATAAATCGATAATAACCGTAAATGCCGATGGACTAAAACTTCAACCTAAGCCTGGCGAAAATCCATATTGTCCAACAAATCAGATTGTTGATTATTATATAGAAGAGTTACAGTATGACTCAGAAGGTAATTTGATAAAAGCTGTATTAAGAATAAATTTTGAAGATGTGGAACAGGGAGCTGACCATGATATGGATGCTATAGTCAGATATACCATAACAACAGGTAATGGAACCATAACTATAAAAGTTGATTCTGAATACGCTGCTGGTTGTATTGATCAGGCTATGGGGTTTAGTATTTCTGGTACTACATCTGACGGTATATATTTAGTTGTTAAAGACAAAGATGTGGGTAATAGTAGTATTATAAAAGATCTTCCTTTAACATGGGAAAAGACTTTTGTGGTTTCAGGGAATTCAGCTGGTATATTAAAAAACCCTCTTTGGTATGCAGCTAAATGGGGTAATTTCGATGATTATGATAAATCAGGGTATCCTGATAAAATTGATAAGTGGGATAAGGATAATGATGGGGTACCTGATGCATATTATGAAGCTTTTGAAGGAAATAAGTTGGAAAGTAGTCTTGACGCTATAATGGCAAAAATTTTGTCCATATCAGGTTCAGGTACTGGTGTGGCTTTGCTTACAGAAAGGACAAGTAGTGCAAGTATAGCGATGCAAGGAGTTTTTAATTCAAATAAAATTTTTGAAAATGATAAATCTATAGATTGGATTGGAACTGTATATGGTTGGTGGACATATGCTTATGGTGGAACTGATAATAATACTGTAATTAGTATTAGAGAAGATACTGTGAACGATAAAAAGTTAAATTTATTAGAGGATTATGTTTTATCATATAGATATGATACTTTAGATGGTATGGTAAAGTTAGTTATAGATAGAAAAGAAGATACTGATGGGGATGGTGATGGAGATATATCATGGTCATCTTCGAATTCTTTTGACAATGTGACCCCGATTTGGGATTCAGGATTAATCTTATTGAGTAAAGCCCCTAATAACAGAGTTATTTTTACCCACAATTATTCGGGATATAATTCTACTGGTAAAGTAAATTTCGATGAAGCCAATAAGAATAATTTTGGAAGTTTATTGGGTTCAGAATTCAATACCGATGAATTAAAAGATAAACTGATTAGGTATATTAGAGGGGTTGATTATACTGGTTGGAGGAATAGAACCGTTACATACAAAGGTGTAACAGGAACATGGAAGATAGGTGATATTATTCATTCTAAACCACAACTTGTAAAATATAAAGATAGTAAATTTGATAATTTTGATGTGCTTTATGTAGGTGCAAACGATGGAATGCTACATGCTTTTCGGGTTGGGAAAACGAAAGATATTAAGAACTTAGAGACAAAAGATATGGTAAAGCTTTGTAATGATAAAAATCTTGAAAATTGTGCCAACGATTTAGTGGGAGAGGAGTTGTGGGGTTTTATACCAAGGAATGTTATCCCTTATTTAAAATATTTAAAAGATCCGAGATATTGTCATATGTATTTTGTTGATCTTCCACCTTATATAATAGATGAAGGTGAAAAAAAGATTTTAATAGGTGGTTTGAGGCTGGGAGGTGGTTGTGAATGCGGAAATAATGAATCTTATTGTATTAAATCAGAGACAAATGGTTTATCTTCTTATTTCGCTTTAGATATTTCAGATCCCACCAATCCGATCCCACTTTGGGAGTTTTCACATGATGATTTAGGATTTTCTTTTACTGGACCAGCTTATGTAAAAAGAAATGATGGAAAATTTATAATATTCGGTAATGGACCTTCAGACTATAAAGGGCACACATCTAAAAACTTAAAGTTTTTTGTACTTCAATTAAATACAGATTTTAAAATTAATAGTACAACTATACTAGATCCAAATATTCAAAGAGCATTTTCTGGTAAACTTTTCACAGAAGGGATAGATGTAAATAACGATGGACAAACAGATTTTGTTTTGGCAGGATATAATCAAACACAACCAAGTGGTAATAATTCTCAAGGTGGAGATGTCGTTATACATACAAAAAATGGAGTTCCTAATACATGGGATATTAATAAGACATATTTAAATTTTGCTCAGAATGCTATAATTTCAAAAATTGTATCAGGTAGTTGTTTTGGTAAACCGTATATTTTCCTTGGTTCTGGTAGGCATTTTTATGTAGGTGATAATGAGGGGACACCTGGTAACAATGATGAAAACTATATTTGGGGTCTCCCTTTTACCTGTGATGCTAATGAGGGTTGTAAAGGTACTATAAACTCAGCACATAGTGTTACATTGCAAGATGATCCATGTTTAGCATTGCAAGATAATGTTACTGGCTCAGGTAATCAGGCTGTTAGAGAAATTGGTTGGAAGTATCCATTAGCTGGAACATCAGAAGGGTATTTAAGAGAAAAGGTTTTAATAGATCCAGTGGTATTTAAGGATCAAATTGCTATTTTAGTATCTAATAGATATAAAACTGATCCTTGTACAATGGAATCTGAATCTAAAATATGGATGTTAAATTGTGCAACAGGTAGATCTATAAATACTACGAAAGTTTGTTCAGGATATGAAGTGACTGCCAAACCTACTGGTATTGCTGTTGATACTGCAGGAGGATTGAGCCCATTGGATCCATCTATAGTAGATGCTAACACTGGTTATTATACTTCACCGGTTGGAATTGTTGATATAACTGTAGATGAAAATCTTGGCGTTGGAAGCCCAAGGAAAGGGAGGATACTATTTTGGATAGAAAAATAGCTTTAAAGGGTTTAACCCTTATAGAATTACTTGTTGTTATCTCAATTTTATCGATAATGCTTGGTATTGGTGTGTATAGTTATAATAGTTATGCGAAAAAAAGGGAACTGGAAAATGATATTTATAAAATTTACTCTTTAATGAACAAAGCAAGAGTTTCAGCCTTTACAGAAAAAAATGATTATTATATATATCTTTACAATAACGGGTTAGAAGTCATTCATGATAATAATACAGATGTAAACGATGGGTTTATCGATAGAATTCAACTAAAGAATAAATTTATTTCTGATAACAGTTCTTATATTTTTAGTAAAAATGGTTTTGTAAAAAATGTAGGAAAAATTTATCCTGAAGCTATTTTAGATGTGCAATATAATTGCATTAAAGTTGAAGGTATGGTATATTTAGGTAAAATGAATGGAGGAAATTGTGTCTATTGAATATAATAAGAGAGGTTTTGGTTTAGTGGAGGCTTTGATATCGATATTTATTTTTGCTATTTTATTATTAGGTTTAAATTATTCTTTGATTATAGCAATGGAATATAATATAGCTAATTTTCTAAGGAACAGTGCCACAAAGATAGCTCAGGGATATGCTGATAAACTTAGAAGCTCTGATAATATTACAAGTACAGGTTTAGCGGTGGACTGTGATCCGAATGATGGTTCTGATAAAGCGATAGATTATATTCCATTAAGAAATACTACTGTGAAATTTGAAACGGTTTGGAGTTATAACGAATTACCAGGAACAGCACAAAAGATATATAATCTGACTGTAACTACATGTTATTATCACAAATCCTTGATGAAACATACATATGAGACGAAAATATACAAAGGTAAGGGTGGATTGTGAGACAGTTTAAAGGATATAGTTTAATAGAACTTCTAGTTACAATGTTTATTATGTTGATGGTAATTTCCGCTGTATATCTAACATATACTTCTCTGTTAAAAGGGTATAAAAGAGAAGGTGGGATTGGTGGTAATATTGTATCTGAACAGTCTGCTCTGGAATTAATAAGGAGAGATATTGTCTTAGCAGGGCTTGGTATTTCTGCTGATGTTACACCTTTACTTATGTCTGGTATTGACGATAATGTTACTATTACTTTTAGAACCACTCAAAATCCCTCATCAGATAAATCTTTTGGGTATCTTGTTTTGAGATTCGATAATAATACAAATAGCTGGGTAGTTTTAGCTGACAAGCGAATAGATAATACAGTAAATAGAATTATTGTTATTGATAGTACGAGAAAAAGATGGACTTTGGATAATTTAACTGCATCTAAAATACCTCAATCGTCACCATATCC
>JAINCL010000076.1:0-7332 GCA_036574145.1 Deferribacterales bacterium
CCTAAAGCTCCAATGCGGGCGTAGCTCAGCTGGCTAGAGCATTAGCCTTCCAAGCTAAGGGTCGCGAGTTCGAATCTCGTCGCCCGCTTTCTAATTTTCCCTTAATATCAATTAGTTAAGAGTTCAGGATACCCATTGTGATAACGTTGTGATAAAATTCACCTTGACTGATGTGGTTATGGCTGGTTCTTTATACTATTCAATATACCTTGCACATACATTATATACCATCTGGGGAGTAGCTGTAGCTTATTACGAGGTTTGATGAATGCATTACAATGTTTTTTAAAAATGTGACGTCAAGGACCTTTTCTTCTATTTCTACATGACTACTTACTGTACTTAGCTCTAAATATCCTAAATCTGGTGTATAAAGATACCAGAAGTCAAAGTTGGACCGTTTAAAGAATCTTAATAGTTACGATTTTAGTTATCAGCCTGAATTAAACAAAAAATAGATACTTGATTGGGTAAGTTGCAGGTATATTCAGGAACATAAAAATATGATTTTTATGGGTAATCCTGGTGTAAGTAAAACTCATTTTGCCATGTATTAGGGATTGAAGCACTAAAGGTGGGTTATAATGTGCTGTTTGTCCATGCATATGATTTGATATTAAAACTTGTATATGCCAAAGGGGATGGAACATATTATGAATTTATAAAAGAGTTGTTATCGATTGATCTTCTGATAATAGATGAGGTTGGATTCAAAAAGATATTAAAATATGGTGTAAAAATTTTTGTAATTTTTTATTTTTTATGTTATATTATATAGAAAAATAAGAAAAATATATGGTTTTAGATAAATATAAAAAATTATGTAATTATCTATAAACTTGATGAAGAGTGTATTAATTGATAAAAATTGGTAGTAACAGAGTTTTTTGGCATCACAGCAGAATCGGGATATATGCTATGGGTTAATCTATACCCCCAAATTAAAAGGTTAGCTTATAACCAAATTATAGGGGATTGTAAAACGACAGGACTAAGGGGAAATAAATGGCAAAGACAACATTTTGGGACGTTATAGAAAAAACGATTGAAAAAGTTGGAAAACCACTTTCAGCAAAGGAAATCTGGGATAAGGCCAATGAACTGGGAACCATCGGCGACTTTTCAACAACTGGCAAAACTCCTTGGGCGACAATAGGAGCATATTGCTACACTGACATTAACAATAATGGAGAAAATTCACGAGTAATCCAGACAAGTGAACGACCTGCACGATTCTTTTTAAGAAGACTTGTAAGCCAAATTGACTTAGAAAAAGTTCAAAAGCAGAAAGAGATAGAAATAGCAAAAAAAGAAAAAATAGAAGCTAAAAAATTTAAAGAAAGAGACCTTCACCCCTTATTGGTTGCTTATGCTTTTGTAGACAGCCATTTTAAAGCAAACCTAAAGACAGTCTATCACGAAAACTCTTCAAAAGCTAATAAAGGACAAAATAAATGGTTACACCTTGACTTAGTAGGCGTATATTTCCCATTTCGTGACTATAAACCTGAAACACTTGAAATCCAAAGCTATCTGTCAATTACTTCAATAAAGTTGTTCTCGTTTGAGTTAAAAGTTTCTTTGAATTTCGACAACTTACGTCAATCATACTTTCAAGCAGTTTCTAATTCAAGTTGGGCAAATGAAGGATATTTAGTAACACTCAAAATAGATGACGACCCGAATTTTAAAGATGAATTAAGACGACTTAACAATGCATTTGGAATAGGTATAATAAAACTTAATCCCGAAAATATTTATGAAAGTGAAATACTTTTCCCTTCAAGAATTAATCAAGAAATTGACTGGGATACAGTAAACCGACTTGCAAAAGAAAACCCTGACTTCAATGACTTTTTGAAATTGATAACCGAAGACTGTAAACTTGGCAAGGTAAAAAGTCAATACGACAAAGTGTTGGAAATGGAGTAATTAACAAAATATATAAATGATAAGGGAATAAACAAAGCCCTATAACAGCGTGTATATGGCAATAGCTGGTGAAGTGGTAAATAGAAGGTCTGTGCTTCTAAGAAACTTTGTGCTAAACGGTCAGGTAAGTGCTTATAATGACCCCCATAAATTATGAGACAAATTCTATTAGAAACTTTTAAAATATGAATTAGATAATAATTACAAAGCGGTTAAATATAAAAAATTGAACATAGAACTTACAATCCTATATTAGGTAAAAGAGTCTATGAAACTTTAGCTAAATATCCCTTAAATGTTAAATTAATTGCGTATTTTTTAGATTGTTTGGTATTAGTTCTTTATCTATTGAAATTAACATAAAAATCATTTAAAATAACAAAATGAAAAAAGTATTCATTGCTGGTTCCACAGGATTTGTTGGAAGAAGAGTTACCAGAGAACTTTTAAATTTTAGTGATGTAAGACTGTCTCTTCTTGTTCGTAATAAATCTAAATTAGAAAGTGTAATCAGAGAAAAAGCAGAAGTATATGAAGGGGATATTTTTGATGTTAATTTATTGAATATCGGTTTGACAGGCGTTGATGTTGCTGTTTATTTGGTGCATATGATGGGGGATTCTGAAGAATATTTAGAAAGTGAGAAAAAGAGTGCAGAGCTATTTTTAGATGCTTGTATAAAAAATAAAGTTAAGAGGATTATATATTTAGGGGGTCTTGGTAAGAAAGAATTTGCTAGCAAACATTTGTTAAGCAGATATATTACAGGGGAGATACTCTGTTCAAAACCGGAAAAAATAAAAACAGTGTGGTTTAGAGCAGGAGTGATAATAGGTTCAGGAAGTGCAAGTTTTGAAATAATCAGAAGTATTGTTGAAAAACTCCCATTAATGATAGCTCCTAAATGGGTAAATACAAAGACTTCACCTATTTTTATCGATGATGTCATAAATTATATTTTAGCCGCTATCTTTACAGAAAAAGATATCCACGGACAGGTTGATATAGGGATGAACCCCATGACATTTAAAGATATGGTTATTAAAACTGCTAGAGTTATGGGATTAAAAAGATATATGTTAACAGTTCCGATTCTAACTCCAAGACTTTCATCTTACTGGCTTATACTTTTTACCCCTGTTAATTTTATGATAGCAAAAGAACTTATAATGGGGCTTAAATCTGAAAGTGTAAAACTTAATAACTTCGCTGAAAAATATTTTCCAGAAGTTTCTATAACAGATTTTGAGGAAGCTGTAAGAAAATCAA
Source organism: Deferribacterales bacterium (assembly GCA_036574145.1). Classification (GTDB taxonomy): domain Bacteria; phylum Chrysiogenota; class Deferribacteres; order Deferribacterales; family Calditerrivibrionaceae; genus Calditerrivibrio. Next base: position 3,202 of record JAINCL010000076.1, read on the forward strand.
TTTGGGAAATTGAACATGATCAGGTGATAAGTAGATGGTGCGATAGCAGTAAAGGGAAGCATTGCGATGTCCCTTTGGTGGCTGATATTGCAAATGCGGTATACGTGGACAGATATGTCGAATACTTTGATGAGAAATACTCTGAAAAACTTTTTGAAGTATGCAAATCTGTAGGTGGTAAAAATGGTTGGTTTGCATTAGATTTGTTGTGGGAGATAAGGGGTCTTGTAGATAAACTCATCGGTGGATACGGTCTCAATAGAGGTAAAAGAACCTCTGACAAAATAAGGGTTGGGGATGTTATAGATTTTTGGAAGGTAATAGATATAGTAGATGGTAAAAGGCTACTTTTAGAGGCACAGATGAAGGTGCCTGGAAAGGCTTGGTTAGAATTTTCTATTATAGATAATATGTTTACCCAAACTGCTTATTTTTACCCTAAAGGTTTAGGTGGGAGGGTATATTGGTATCTTATGTTTCCTTTTCATAAAATAATTTTTAAAATGATGATGAAGAATATGCTTAAAAGGGCTTATGAATGTTAGTTTTGGACAGATTAAAAATAATCAAAAAAATGAAAACGTAAATATCTAAATACCCAACTACGCACTTTTGATAAAAAATTATTGACAATTAATATTAATTAGTATAATAATTGCGATCCTTGCTCATAATATCTTTACGGAAATTATGGGCTGCTAAAACCATAAGGAGGAAAAATGAATACTTACGAAACAGTTTTTATCGTTTCTACTGCTATCCCTTCGGAAGAAGCCAACGGGATATTCGAAAAATTTAAAAACCTAATTGCATCAAGCGGTGAAATTCTGAACTCAGAATTCTGGGGTAAACTTAAATTAGCTTACCCGATCCAAAAGCAGAAAGAGGGTTATTATTACCTCGTTCAGTACACAACTTCTAATGGTCAGTTTAATGCTGAGCTTGAAACAAGATTCAGATATGATGAAAATGTTTTAAGGTTTGTTATTGTAAAACTTGATGGTAAAAAGTACAAGCTCAAAAAACGTGAAGAGATGACCAAACCAAGAAGTAGAAGATATGAGGAAAAACAGCAGGTAGAACAGGTATCTGAAGAGGTATCCTCTGAAGCTCCTACCACTTCTGAACAGGATCAGGGTGAACCTAAGGAGTAAACATGGGATTTTTTAATAAAGTAATACTTTTGGGTAACGTCACTAGAAATCCTGAGGTAAGATATATACCTGGCTCCGGTTCTGCAGTTGCTCGTTTTGGTCTTGCCGTTAATAGAAGATACAAAACTGGTAATGAGGTAAAAGAAGAGGTTTGCTATATAGACATTGTAGCCTTTTCCAAGCTGGGAGAGTTTTGTGGAGAATTTCTTACAAAAGGTATCTCTGTGCTTATAGAAGGTAGGTTATCTTATAGAACATGGGAACAGGATGGAGTTAAGAAAAGTAAACATGAGGTTATAGCTGATAATATACAGCTTGTATGGAAAAAGGATCGTAACGAATCAAACGATATAATTACAGAACAGTTTGATTCGACAAGTATTGATGAAGAAGATATACCATTTTAGGAGGCTTTATGATGACATTAAGAAAAAAATTTCAAAAGAAAAAAAATTGTAGATTTTGTGCAGATAAATTGGATATAGACTATAAAGATACACAACTACTTAAACAGTTTGTTACTGAAAGGGGTAAATTATTACCCAGCAGGCTTACTGGAACCTGTACAAAACATCAAAGAAGGTTGGCTAGCGCAGTTAAAACTGCCAGAATAATAGCTCTATTACCATTTTCTATTACTAAGTAATTTTTAGAGGGTAGTTCTCTACCCTCTTTCTGTTATGAGAACTTTCATACCTTTAATTACAGCATTTCTTTTATACGCATTAAATTTTATATCTCCACAAATTACTATACTTACAAATATCTTTGTCCCAATATTTTTTATACTTTAGCTTGACAATGATACTACAATAAAAAGCAGTGCTATCAAACAATTAATTCTCATACTATCATTTATACTTTTATCATTCTATAATATAAAGATCTCTTTTAACCTATTTTTTATGGCAGCTATCCCTGCACTTTTTGTCATATATCGCTATAAACTCAAAAAAATTGACTTTGAACCTATAATTTTTGCACCTCTTCCCGCTTTTTTACTGACCATTGGTATTCTAATCTTCTCTGTTGAACAGAAGGAATTTTTCATCAAATACATAAATTACAATATAGACCAGCTTATAAATTCCATTAAAGACCAACCGTTGGATGAGATTTCAAGCCGTATAAAATATATTATTAATAATAGAGAACAGTTTACTAAAACAGCTCTTTATCTTATCCCCTCCATCAGTTTCATCTATATATCATTTATGACCTTAATTGCTAAAAAGATCTATTTAGTGAAAAATAGGATGATCGAACCTCCTTTTAAAGTACCATTTCATTTAGTGTGGTTCTTGATAATAGGTGGATTTACAATATTAAGTAATCAACTGGAGATAAAGCTTATATCATATAATACCTTTATAATTTTCACATATTTATACTTTATTCAGGGTAGTAATCTACTTACGATATTTTTTATTAAAAAAAGACTGATCTGGTTACGTTTTATTTTACTAATTATACTGCTTATACACCCCTATGTGATCATAGCAATTGCATTTATAGGTCTGTTTGACACCTGGTTTAACTTTGGGGAGAAAATTGAAAATGATCCCAAAGAGTAAGATACCGCTTATTTCGATTGCTTTTGCCACAACACTAACTTTATCAAAACTTTTTGTAGCTTTGTACAGCGGTTCCCTCGCTGTACTATCCTCTGCTCTTGATTCACTTTTAGATATTCTCTCATCAATGGTAAACTATTTTGCCCTAAAAACAGCCGAAGCGCCTCCCGATAAAAATCATCCGTTCGGTCATGGTAAATTTGAAGCTCTGGCAGCTTTCATACAGTCATTTATAATCTTTATTACAGGATTATTTCTTTTGTGGAAATCTGTGGATAATTTTATATCCGGCAAACATTTAAAAGATGTTGATGCAAGTGTTTATATTATGGTTTTTTCTGTATTTATGACGGTTATCCTTTCGGTAATCTTGAGGTATTACGCAAAAAAGTATAATTCCAACGTTATTCTAACTGATGCTATGCATTATGAAATAGATCTTATAACGAACTCTGGTGTTCTTTTATCTCTATTTGTTGTGAAATTTTTTAATTTTCATTCCATTGATTATATAGTATCATTCGCCATTTCCTTATATATAATGGTATCGTCGTTTAAGTTGGGTTTTAATGTTTCTAAAGAGCTTTTAGATTCAGAAATTAAGTCATCGGAGCTTGAAGTAATAAAAGATGCTTTAAGGAAACATGATGAATTAATCATAGACTACCATAGAATTAGGACAAGAAAAGCAGGAAAAACGATATTTGTTGACATGCATATTACCATATGTAGAGAATCTACTCTGGAAAGTGCCCATAGAATAGCAATGGGTATAGAAAAAGAACTAAAAGAGAGTATCCCTGATATCGATGTGATTATACATATAGACCCATGCGACGAAAGAAACTGTACAGGTAAATTTAATTGTAGTAAATTAAACAGATTATAGTAGCTTATAGATGCCGTAAGCAGCTACTACAATGGAATGATTAATCTGTCCGGATTTTATCAGCTCTTCAATTTCAATTTGATTGAACTTTTTAATCTTTATATCCTCAAAAGTATCGAAATTACACCTACCTGTGAAGCTGCATCCTTTTGCAAGGAAAATAAAGCATCTATTGCTCATTATTGCAGGGTTTGGTCTTAACTCTCCAATCTGCACAATATCATCAGATATAAGCCCTGTCTCCTCTTCCAACTCCCTTATAGCAGCATTTATAGGTTTTTCACCTTGATTGATTGCTCCACCGGGGAATTCAAGGGTAGTGATGTTTACAACGGGACGAAATTGCTCAACAAGAACCACATTATTTTCAGTGGTAAATGGGATGATAACAACCCAATCACTGGTGTCTATTGAAGTAAAAGGGGCTACTGCCTCCTTATTTATAAATTTCCAGTATCTATGGGAGGCAGGTATTAACCTGTCTGTAAATACTAGTTCAGGTTCGTTAAAATCC
>JAINCL010000077.1:0-3330 GCA_036574145.1 Deferribacterales bacterium
TCGATTAACCACAGGCCTATCAACATCACAAATTAACCTTACAACCCCACTTGATGTCGTTCTTGCCCCTGAGTAACTAGATACTGATATAAAACTGATCTCCATAGGTAGATCTATGTATTTAACCAGATCAGCCATAAATATCCATGCACCTTTTAATACACCCACTACCAAAAGCTCTTCATTTTTATAATCTTCAGTTATTGCTGCACCAAGCAGTTTTACTCTTTCAATAATCTCATTATAACTAATCATTACATCTAACTTATTCTTATCCATTAAACCCCCATTTCATATATCTGTATATTTTTATCATCTTCAAATATCCTCTCAACCCATACTATTTCGTTATTATATTCCACCACCACCAACCTATCCCTTTCAAAAAGATCTATCTTTTTATCTATCATAATATCTTTAAGCTTTTTCCCTTTCAATCTATCTCCTTCTCTTCTATTCCTTATGATCAACTCTTTATCTTTATACCAACCATCAAATTTTATATATTTACACATTTTCGATAAAATTACAATATCATCTGTAATTTTTTTAACAAATTTATACCCTTCCACCATCCCCTTCTTAAATAACCTAACCTTATTAAAGGATACTTCAAAAATAAAATCGTTCGGCATATTTACCCTAACAGAATTACCATCCAGGTTAGAAATTGCATAATCTATATGTTTACGTTCAACCCTAAAAAACCCTTCAAACATTTTATTTAATATATATTTTTTTTCAAAAATATCTCTCTCTTTCAAAGAAGAGGCCTCCATTTCAGCATAATCTTTATTTTTTACCAAATCGAATTTGATTCTGCTTTTTAAATAATTCTTCAGTTCATTCGACTGCTCCTGCAAAGATGCGATATTTTTGAGATAGTTTTCATTATACTTTTTTATTTCTGGAATTATGTTTAATCTCACCCAATTTCTAACATATTGAGATGAAAAATTAGTCTCATCATCTACATAATTTAGACCATAAAACTTTAAATACTCTTCCAGCTCTTCCCTATATAATCCAATGAAAGGTCTTAACAACCCTTCATCAATGGAAAATCCCCTAAGATTTTCTATAGATGTCCCCAAAAAAGATTTTATAAAAAAGTTTTCAACCATATCATCAAGATGATGTGCAGTAACTATAAAATCGAATTTATAAGCATTTTTAATATTGTTTAGAGCTTCATACCTGAGCCTTCTTGCAGCATCTTCAACAGATATGTTATTTTCCCTAACATACTTAGGTACATCTATCCTTTCAACATATAATACTACACCCAGTTCTCTACAAAATTCCCTACAAAACTCTTCATCTCTAACCCCATATCTCCCCCGAATACCATGGTTAACATGACAAGCAGCAACAGTAATACCATATCGTTCAGCATATTTACAAAAAAAATGAAGGAGGGCAACAGAATCCCTCCCTCCGGAAAAGGCTATAAGCAATCTTTTACCATTCAAAGCTGACAGATTAGCAGATAACTTATGCTCCAATAATGTATTTTTCGAACCTTTTACCATTTCTTTCATACTCTTCCCTTTTTCCATCATAACCCTTTCGCCCTAAAAGACCATAGGCATAATCTTTCCCCTCTTCAACACCAGGCTGATCAAATGGGTTTATACTATTGGCAAGCCCAATGGTAGCAACCACATATTGATATAGCATAAAAATATAACCAAGACTAAATTCGTCAAGAAAGTCTATAATCAGTTTCAATGATGGACGATTTGCTTTTTTCAGAGCCACTTCAGTAGCATAAAGCTCAATATTTAATAATTTGCTAAGATCAACTCCGTCAAGATAAGTATAATTATCATACCAATTACCCTTCAATGTAATATTAAAATCATGCTCTGATAGTTCGATGAATGTTATTAATTTGTCAAAAGGACCTTCTTTATAAAGCTGTAGTTGTGAATGTTGATCTATAGATCCTATAGCATCTACAGGGGTAGAACCGAAATATACCTCATTACCATTCTTATCAAACCTTTTACCAAGACTCTCTCCCCATAGCTGGGCAAACCATTCAGCAAAACTCTTTAATCTTGAACTGTATGGCATAATTATATTTATAGGGTACCTTTTTTCAAGGAATATATTATATATGGCAGAAAGCTTCATAAAAATACCTTTACCGTTATGTATAAAGTATTCAGCCCCTTTCCTCATCTGCTCAATATCGATACCAACCATAGCCGCAGGGAAAAGCCCAACAGGAGACAATACAGAAAATCTACCACCAACATTTGATGGTACAACGAATGAATCAAGCCCCAATTGATTAGTAATTTTTCTAAGATCCCCCTTTTCTGCATCAGTAACAGTAATGATATGGTTTTTCAAATCCACCTTACTTTTTTCCAACCAATCATATACAACAAGAAAATTGGCAGCCGTCTCCACAGTGCTACCTGACTTACTAATTACAACCACAAGAGTCTCTTCAGGCTTACAGTGCTCAAGAATTGAATATACTTTAAAGGAGTCCACATTATCCATAACCCAAAATCTTGGGAAATAACCTCTTTTATCCTTGGATAATGCATTATAACCATATGGAAGTAATGCATTGGCAATGGCTTCAAACCCTAAAGATGACCCACCAATTCCAATGATAATCATATCGTTATATAAACCTTTAAATTTCTTTGTAAAATCAATTAATCCTTCAAGATTATCCATGGCAAGTTCAGGGAAGCCGATCTCTTTCGACTCTACCAATTTGTTAAGTTCTTCAAACCCCTTTTGTACCTTTTCAATCTGTTGTTGGATATCATCTTCTTCAATACCACTTTCAACATACTCTTTCATACAAAAATTATAATCCAGCATAACTTTCCTCATATGTACCCCCTTTAATTTATTATTTCATCTACAATCTCTGCATCTTTTAATACATTTAAAAAATATTGACCATAGCTCTTTTTAGAAATACGTCCATCAAGGATTATCCAGTATCCACTCTCATTTTCATTTCTTATAAGTCTTCCAACGGCCTGTTTGAAAAATATAACTGCTCTCGGTAGGTAATAATAGTAAAAGGAATTTCCAAAATGCTTTTCATAGTACTCAAGCTTGGCCTTTACATATACATCTGATATATTTTCAAATGGAAGCTTATCTATTATTACATATTTAACACCTTTACCTGCAAAGTCGATCCCTTCCCTCAAAATGGAACAACCCATAATCACAGTATTTTCATTTATATCGATTTTTTGTAAATCATCAGATTGTAAATAAAATTTTTTATCTTTAAATAAATCTGAAAGATACCTGTATATCTCCAACATATGACTCAAATTATTAAAG
>JAINCL010000078.1:0-6177 GCA_036574145.1 Deferribacterales bacterium
GTAAAAAGCACAGATTATATAAATAGAATTCTCGATATACTGTTGGAGATACCTGTCAGTTTAAAACTTGAAATAGGTCCTACATATTTGACTGTTGACGATATATTGGAGCTCAGTCCAATGGATACAATAGTGTTTGATCATAAACATGACCATGATGTTATAATGAAGGTGAATAATCTTAACAAGTTCGCATGTGAAATGGGTGTGTATGGTGTAAAAAAAGCTGTTAGTATAAAAACGATTTTAGAGGAGATGGAACGTGTTGAAGAAAATAACTCCCAGTAATGAATTAAAGGAATTTCAGAACATTTTAATATCCTCTTTTAATAATAGTTTTAACTCTTTGCTGGGAAAGGAATTTGACTTTAAGATAACAGAGGCAAATGAAGGGGAGTTAAACGATATAGCTCTTGAGTACATGGGTCAAACACTTGTATATATAAATGATCCGATAAATGATATTTTTGGTGGTCTCCTTACCTACACAGAATTGATAACTGGTCTTGCCGATCTGATGCTTATGGGGAGCGGTGAGGGGGTACAGGAACTGAACGATGATTTGAAGGATGCTATAAAAGAACTGATAAATCAAACTATATCATCTGTAAATACACCTTTTCAGGAGAAATTTGGTAAAAAAGTTTCTTTTTCTGTAACATCTGTTGAACCTTTGATGGACACTTCAAGCCATACAGGTGATATTCTGATTTTCGATTTAAAATATGATGCAGATAAAGGTTTTAAACTTTATTTTAATAAGAAGATAACAGGTTTACTGTCAGATGATCTTGATGGAGATGATGATTTCGACTTTACTGAATCAGTCACTGCTGTTAATAAGATAGCTAAAGATAAAAGGATTAGCGGTGGAGGTAAAAATATTGATCTTTTGAGAGATGTTGAAGTTCCGGTTAGTATCAGGATAGGGTCTACAAGAATGTTTCTAAAAGATATTGTGAGTCTTAGCCCTGGCAATATTGTGGAGCTGGATGAATATGCTGAAGAACCGGTTGTGGTATTGGTTAACAATAAACCTATTGCCAAAGGTGAAGTGGTTATAGTGGATGGTTACTTTGGTGTTAGGATTAAAGAGATCATAAGTAAAGAGGAGAGGATAAAAAAATTACGTGACTGAATGAATTTATATTGACATATAACATTATTGTAAATTATAATATAAATGAGATATTGAACTTATCAGGAGGCTTTAATGGCTTACGATCATGTGATTATTACTGTGGATGATTCATCAACAATGAGAAGAATAATAAAGAATACCTTACAGAAGCTTGGATTTAATAATATTCTTGAAGCTGGTAATGGTATAGAAGGTCTTGATGTACTTGCTAAAAATAAAATAGATCTTGTCATTACTGACTGGAATATGCCGGAGATGGATGGTTTAACTTTTGTTAAAACAATTAGGGCTAAACCTGAGTACAAAGAATTGCCTATTCTTATGGTTACAACGGAAGCTGCGAAAGAGGATATCTTAACAGCTCTTCGAAGTGGTGTTAACAACTATATAGTTAAGCCATTTACTCCAGAAACATTGCAGGAAAAGGTTTTTAAACTACTTGGACTCTAAGATATGTATGAAATAAAAGATCTGTCAGAATTAATTGAAATTGCCAAAAAGATTAACAGTGGTGAATATGACTTGACCACTATCTCTGTGGCACCTGAGCATGAACTTTTTGATATAATTCAATTTTTTAATGAAGCGATTAAAAAGCTTTCGACTGTAAAAGATGCAGTGGAAGATAGTTATGAAGACCTTCCAACCTTTGAAAAAGTATTAAAAGAGGTTATTAAAGATACAAGAGCTGCATCGGAGAAGATACTGAATCTCACAGACAATATAAACTTTAATATTAATGAAATAAAAGACAATATTACGATTCTTAAAAAGCATGTAATGGAAGGTGATTTACAGAGGGCTTTGGGGTATGTGGATAGATTGATTGATAAATCTATCGAGGGGCAGGATATATCTTTTGATATGATTGCTGCTTTAGAGTTTCAAGATATTGCAAAACAGAAGATAGATAAATTGATTAAGATTGTGAAAGACCTTGAGAAAAGATTGACAGATCTTATTGTTAAATTTGGATTAAAACATAATAAGATCGATGTTGATACATTAAATCGTATTGGTAACAAAGATGATATACTAAAAGATCAGGATTTAGTGGATAGACTTTTAAAAGAGTTTGGAATTTAGGAGGCAGCTATGGCAAATAATGAAATGGACGATCTTATTCAGGATTTTATACTTGAATCATCCGAAATCATCGAACAGCTTGACCAGGATCTTGTGGAGCTTGAACATAGAAAGAATGATCTTGAATTGTTGAATAAGATTTTTAGGGCTGCCCATACAATAAAAGGCTCTTCTTCATTTTTAGGATTTGATAAAATGAGTACCGTCACCCATCATGCTGAAGAGATATTGAATAAGCTGAGAAAGGGTGAGATGGTAGTTGGACCTGAAATTATGGATATACTTTTGGAATTTGTTGATGTGATTAAAAAGGTATTGGATGATATAAGAAATGGTAAAGACACTACCGCTATAGATCAGATTGTTAAAAAATTGAAATTGGCAAATGAAGGGAAGGTATCTGGTTTGACAAATTCTCAACCATCCAACAAAGAGGTGAAAAGCGAAAATCTGGTTCAAAAAGATGATGGGGATGGTGCAAATATTAAGAAGGCTACAAAGGCTATAGAGCAAACAATAAGAGTTGATGTATCAAGGCTTGACTCCCTTATGAATTTAGTAGGGGAGCTGGTTTTAAGTAGAAACAGGATTGCTCAGATCTCTTCTGAACTTGAGAGGAAGTTTGAAGGGGATTACCTTGTTGAGCAGCTTTTGGAAACCACTTCACAGATTGGATTAATCACTACGGAGCTACAATTAGCTGTTATGAAAACTCGAATGGTACCTATAGGTAAAGTGTTTAACAAGTTCCCAAGGATGATAAGGGATCTTGCAAGAGATTTAAAAAAGGATATAGATCTTATCATTACTGGTGAAGATACAGAGCTTGATAAATCTGTTGTTGAAGAGATAGGTGATCCGCTTGTTCATATGATCAGAAATGCTGTTGATCATGGTATAGAATCACCTGAAGAAAGGGTAAAAAAAGGTAAACCAAGAAAGGGGAGAGTTGAATTATCTGCATATCATGAGGGGAACCATATCGTTATAGAGATTTCCGATGATGGTAGAGGGATGGATCCTGAAAAGTTAAAACAGAAAGCTATCGAAAAAAAGGTTATTACGCCAGAAGAAGCTAAAGGGATGAGTAAAGAGGAGGCTTTTGGTTTAATATTCAAGCCTGGATTCTCTACTGCTGAAAAGGTAACAGGGGTCTCTGGTAGGGGTGTTGGGATGGATGTTGTAAAAACCAACATCGAAAAACTTAATGGTATTATATCTATTGAATCTGAATTAGGTAAAGGCTCTGTTTTTAAGTTAAAGTTACCGCTTACCCTTGCCATTATTCAGGCATTGCTGGTGGAGGTTTCTGGAGAGGTATTTGCAATCCCACTCGTGTCTGTTATTGAGACAGTTAGAATTAATGAAGAGGAGATACATAATTTTGAAGGAAGGGAAGTCCTAAAATTAAGGGACTCTGTTCTTTCACTTGTTAGATTGGATGATGTTTTTGGTCTCGAAGGAACATTTGAACAGGATATTTATGTAGTTGTGGTTGCACTTGCTGAAAAGAGGATAGGTTTAGTTGTTGATAGACTTGTTGGGCAGGAGGAGATAGTAATCAAGTCTTTGGGAGAATATCTAAGTGGGAATGTGGGTATTGCTGGTGCCACCATAATGGGTGATGGTAAAGTGAGATTGATTATAGATGTTTCTGGTGTTATGGAGATAGCCACCAAGATGCCCAAAAAGATAAAAAGAGGGAAAAAGACTGCAAAAAGTGTAAGTAGTCATAAAGGTGATAATAATATAAATGTGTTAATTGTCGATGATTCAGCTACAGATCGTAAGATTATGAAAAGGCTTTTAACTTCATCCGGTTGGATTAACTGTATAGAAGTTACAAACCCCCATGACGCTATATCTGCAGTACAAGATATGAATCTGGATTTAGTGATTACTGATGTTATGATGCCAGACATGGATGGTTTTGAATTGACTAGAGTTCTGAGAGAAAGGGGTTTTGATAAACCTGTAATAGCGGTTTCTGCTAGGGGTGAAGCTTCGGCAGGTCAAAAGGCAAAGATATCAGGTGTTTCTGCTTTTATGACCAAACCTATCAATCTGCAGGAGATGCTGAATAAGGTTGATGAACTTGTTACTAAGAAAGTGTAGCTTTAAAATTTTTCTTGGGTTAATTGTCAATCTGTTTTTATTAGTTGATGGATATAGTTATGTTTATGTTTATGAGGTGGTGACTAAAGATACAAGATTTCAAACTGCGTCAAAATTGTTGCCCAATACATTTTGGCTCTCCAATGGTGGTAGGGATGTAATTAAAGAGCTAAAGGTCGTAAAGGTTTATGCCGATAAAGATTATGAGAAAGCATTGAAGGATTTTAAACTTGGCGATGAAAACAGTAATAAATTACTTCAAAAAAATTCTCCGAGTCGTTACTATAATGAGCCTTATATATGGTGGAGATGAGGTTTTTGCCAACTCTAGGCATATCTATGATGTCCTGGCTGAAAAGGTTGATTCTGGAATAAAAACTAATTTTCTCGTGTATAGTATTAGTGAAGATGCTGCGAAAGAGGAAGTTACGCTTAATGGTTGGAAGGTTATAAGTGTAAAAAAGTTATCAAAGGGTATAGAACTTCAAAAGGGGGAAGAATTATCCTATAAAGAGTCATCAAAACTAAATGAAAGTCCCCAAACTAAAAAAAGTAATGCCAAAAAATCTTTAAAAAATAAAACCATACAAAAATCAGATGAGAAAAAATCGTATAATAAGAAAAGTGAATTAAAGAAAGTTAGTGATAAAAGTAATAAGGTTAAATTGTATAGTAAAAGTAGTAATGATTGTATCAGCAATGAGATCAAATTAAATTTATGTGAAGATAATATGGTTTATTTTCATGATAAGGATTATATAGAATTGAAGAGAAATTTACAAAAGATGTTAAATAAATTTAGTGATAATGTTACCTCGGATAAGGTGTTATGATTAATAGAGATTTTATGGAGAATATAGAAACTATGTCACCCCAGGATTTTGTGGGGATGGATATCACTACTTTCTATAACCTTATAGCTAATATTATGATAGATTTAAATTATAGTTTTCATAGATCAGTTAAGGATGTGCAGGACTATAGAAGGATAGAGATATGGAAACATCAGAAGAATCTGGATGATTACACTCTGGTATGGATAGAGATTATTAAACCTGGTAAGGAAGTTGACAGGGATGTATCATATGAAGTATTAAGAACACTTAATGATCTCAATATGGTAAGGCTTTTTTTCTTTACTAATGGTGATCTTAACGATGATGTGAAGTATGTTATTGATGATAAAGGACATTATATTTTTACGCCAGAAAGTATTATTGAAACATTATTAGCTATCAAGAAGAAGAGTGATATAATAGTAAAACCTAAGATAAAAAGAAAGAAACCTAAAACACCTTCAGGTTTTGTTCTGATTAAAAATTTTCTAAAGGAGAATAAACCTAAAGAGAATAAAACCATTGTGCCGATAAAATTGATTCCTGAGTATAGGGATAAATTGGTTGAGCGTTTTAAACCGATTGATGATTTGATTGCAACCATAGAAGATATAGATAATATAGATAATGAAGTAAGGAAAAAACTAAAAGCATTTCAATTTGCATTGCTTACTGATCTTATAAATGTTGCCTCCCTTGAATTTGAGGAACCTTTTCAATGGATGAAGGAAGATTTCTTTTATATGATTCAAAACTATATTTTATATGTAGGCGCCCTTGTGGAATATGAAACAAAGGAGGATATGGATAACTATCTTGCAGAATTTAACCTTAGAAAGGAGAAACTATATCAATATGAAGCAATTATGAAGGATATAAGGGAAAAGGAGTTAAAGTTACTTGAGGAAAATATGGCTAAATTAAAGAAGTTATCCATTAGAGTATTAGTGGTATTTATAATACTATTTATAATTTTTTTAATATTAAAATAGTGTTGAT
>JAINCL010000079.1:0-2015 GCA_036574145.1 Deferribacterales bacterium
TCCAGATCATATCTAACCTCTTCTTCACTTTTAAACTCCCTATTTACTATAACTTTTGTTTTGTTACTTTTATCCCAGACAATCATAGGCTCCCTAATTCCCGTATCAACTTTTTGCCTATCTTTCAAAATAGATATCTTCATATATCTACTATAATACGGGGTATTGCTCATTGGACTTGAATAATAATTTATTGTCAAATCGGCTGAAAAGTTATTGGGGGAAATAGGTGCTACATTTACAAAAGGCTCTCTAATATCTATCTGTTGCTGTTTTACATTTGAACCTTTATCTAAAATTGCTGATTTATCTACATACCCTAAAATACTTTTCTTTCTTTCCTCATCACATCTTAGAGCCTCATTACTATATTCAAATCTTTTACCTTCACTGAAGAAAACCAATGATTCTATAACATGATATCTTACTTCTCCAGAGCTACTGTAAGTACCTTTAAATTTTTCAAAAGATGAAGTAAGTTGCTCCACATAATTTCCCAACTCAAGTTCCCAAGAACCTGTTTCTGCGGTATACTGTTTTAATCCTTGAACAGGTTTTAATCGCAATTTAAATTCTTTCGACTGTTTGTCTTCACCCTTTTTCTTCCCATGAGGATAATCAACTTGAATAGTTAATATAGGATTGTATATAGATGGAGCTGTAGCTCCAGTATAACTAAAAATAGCTACAGTATTTTGAGAACTTAATATATTTTCCTCCTGAATATACCCACCACTTATAGCATAGTTAATACCATCTGCTTCAAGTTTATTACTTGAAAAGATAAAACCTTCACTTTCCAATACCGCATATACCTTATCAAAAGGCCTTAAATTGAAATTTTGAGTTTGAAACTCACCATTTACAACCTTAACAGGTAATTTTATATTATACGTTACAGGGATTGAGATATTCACATTTGGATGTAATGGGATATTATCTGTTCTTTCCACAACAACATAAACATAGTCAGAATACTTCGGTATCTGTTCAGATGAGCTCACATATCCTTTTATCGTATTGGTAAGATAATCAGCATATTCTATAAAAACATTATCATATGGAAATGTTGTTCCCTTTTGCTGAGACCATCTATCAGTATTTGGAATATTTACGCTTACATAGTCACCCATCTTTAAATCGTAAGAAAGATTAAAATTCCCATTACCATCTGTTTTTGCATTTATTACCTTTTCAGTTCCATTATTTGAGGTTATTTTTATTCTAATATCTTTATTAAAATAAGGGCTCATATTCTCTAATATATTCCCACTTATAATATTTTTGAATGCACATGCTTCATTAATGGTAATATTATAGTTACTGCTTCTCTCCTTTACATAGCTAAATAATGGATATTTGTACTCATAAATATCTTTACTTTTGTCAAATGATGATACTTTTATCTTACCTGAAATTTTAAAAAATCCGTCCCCTTTTATACTTAAATAATCCCCAGCACCACCTTGCACACTTGTTTTTGCCTCAACTAAAAGACCAACTTTGTTATCAATAACTATTTTACCTTTATTCAATACCTCAAAAAGCGCTTCAGCCAATAAACTTGCTTCTCCTTTTATATTAGCTGACATAGAGAAATTATCATTCTTTAGATTAAACTTCACCTCTTTTATAGTATTTATACTTGTAGGAATAAAATACGAAGTGTCACCTTTTATACCAGCTTTCACGCTGGCAGTTTGAGTCACCGTATAAGCCAAAGTAACCGAACCATCCACTTTTAAATAAAGATAGAAACCTATAGCAACTTTACATCCTTCAACTGGAATGCTATATTCATAAAGAGGAACTTTAACATCCTTTTTTAAATCAGCATGAAGCCTTGCCTCTACTTTAGCATTTTCAGAAGCCATAAACAGAATTTTATAACCTTTATGTTTAGAATATTTAACCTCTACAGATGGAGCGTCAAGGGTGATATACCCTTTCAAACCCACCTCAATAAGCTTACCTTCCTTATCGAAACCGGGTAGTTTCTGCTGTTCATCGAAATA
>JAINCL010000080.1:0-5974 GCA_036574145.1 Deferribacterales bacterium
CTTATTGCACTTCTGCAATCATTTGTTGAAAACTGATCAAAATTTATTTTAAACTGTTTATCATATACATTGGGAAGCTTGTGTGTATATCCATAACAATTTGCTATTGTGGAAGCATTTTTAACAGATACTTCATATTTTGATCCCTTATCAACCAACTCAACATATTTCTTATCACCAAAAACTAAGAAATACCTTATATAATATTTATTCAATTCACTATTCTTCCAGCTAAATACAATTAACCCCCTTTTGGAATTCGGTATAGTTTTATAGTAAGTATAACCCTTTTCATTGAACTGCTTAGAGATATATTCCTCAAGCTTAGTAACCGCACCTTTCTCATCATACTTTTTTTCGATACTTAGCACAGAACTCCCTTTACCAGCACATGCAACAACAACCACAGAAATTAAAATAATGATAAACCTCTTTAACATACTAACCCCCTAACGCTATTATAGTAACAGTTTGTATTATACCAAATAAAAATCCTAAAATAAAGCCTAAAATATTTATCCATTTAAATTGATCCGCCATAAAGGAGAAAAGAAGCCCTTCAACCTGATAAAGATTGAGATTATTTATCCGCTGTTCCACTATAGATGGTAGGTTTAAATATCTTATAACCCCATTGAGATTTCTATCAAGGATTATATTTATCTCATCCACAATCTTTTCTATTAACTTTGCATAACGCTCTTCTGATATATTTTTCATCCATAAATCTATATCCATAGACTCAATAATATCTTTTAACTTAACAGCAACAATATCTTTATTTCTGAAAAAAATATCTCCATCGATATGTTCAACAATCTTGTCTAAATTAACTTCTAACTCGCTTAATAAATTTTCAACAGAATAGTCAACCTTCTGTCCCCAAAAATTTTTTAAAGCAATACCGATCTGTTCAGCAAAACTTTCACTTTTTAAATATTCTTCAAAGGAAAATGATGCTCTATTTATTATACCATGAACCTTATCTATACCCAAAAATTCCACATAACTACTTAAAGGTTTATCAAGATATGAAACAATAACCTCAACTATCTTGTCTTTTAATTTTTCGTACAACATCTTATCCGATGTGACGGCATTTATGATTTTGGGTAATTCGTTTTCAATCAGTTCAGCTATCTTCTCATCTGTCAAAAAGATATTTACAACACTAAGTTTCAACTGATCAAGAAACGAGCCACTAAAATATTCATTTTTCCACGCAATGATCTTATTTGTAATCTTTATTTTTGTAACAGGGTCATTGAATAACACCTTGAACCATAAAATTATCTTTTCAGCTAAAGATTCAGAGATAGTATTTAATCTATCACCAAGAAAACCGGGCAAAATATCCCTTATCCGTTTTTCAGAATATAATATATCATACAATTTTACCTTCAAAAAAGATGATACCTTCCCTTGCCATTCCCCTCTAATTACTATCCTTTTAGTCATGTTAACAATATCTATTTCAGCATCTTTTAAAATGTCCAATACTTTTTTCTGTTTAAATGAGCTAACTAAAGCTAACATAACCTCCTTTATCATAGCATCAATCATAACTCTTTTACTTTTATCCTGTTCCAGCGAAGTAAAAAAAGCATTAATCTCGCTTTCAAGATTAATACCCAAACTGTTCAATAAATTTTTAAATAATAACTGATTTTCAGATCTTAAAAACTTAGATATCTCTTTCCTGATAAACTCAGATAATATAGCTTGAAAATGTTCATTTTGGATACTTTTCTTAATATCTTCTTCTCGCAGAAGCTCATTACCCACCAGCTGACCTATCTCTCTTGCAAGTTTACTACGATTTTTAGGGATTACACCCTGCCAACCAAAAGTATACCAATGCCTTTTATGGGGTCTAAACAGCATCTTGATAGCTATAAAATTTGTGATATAACCAACAAAGCCTGTAACAAAAGGTGTTAAAAATAGACTATAATGTAGCTGCAATGGCAATCCCTTCCCGAAGGCCAAAATCGCTAACTATTACTTTATCTTTCCCGGCTTTATTCATAAGGTAGAGTAAAATCAATCCCCCAGGAATAATAAGATCCTCCCTTCCAGCTTCAAGCCCAGCAATACCTTTTCTCTCTTCAAAAGGTATCGAAGAAATCCGCGATAAAATCTCAACTATCCTTGTTTTATCCATTTCATAACCATTAACTTTTCTATAGTCATAACTTACAAACCCCAGGTCAATTGCTGCTAATGTTGTGGGTGTTCCTGCTGTAGCTATAAAATTATCCAGCAATGATGGGAAATTATATTCTTTTAATATATCGTCTATATAATCAGTGGCTCTATTAAATAACTCTTTATCACACACCCCTTTAAAATCGAATATATCCGCCAACTTAACAACACCGATTTTGTAACTTGTAGAGGTTTTCACCTCTGACCCATCTGTATAAATAAGCTCCGTAGAACCTCCACCAATATCTACAATCAATGAATACCCTTTCACATTTAATCCTGCAAAAACACCTCTACATGTCAACTCCCCTTCCAACTCCCCATCTATAACCTCAACAATTACTCCTTTTTCTTTAAGATGATTAAGGAAAAGATCCCCATTAGAGGATTCCCTCACAGCAGATGTAGCACAACACTTAATCCTTTCCACATTATACGAGACAGCTTCTCTATAAAATTGCTCCACAACTTTTAAAGTTCTTTCAATAGCCGTATCTTTTAAGTATCCAGTTTTGATAAGATCTTCACCAAGCCTTGTAACAGATCTATTTTGATGTATGATCGATTTAATCTTACCATCTACAATATCTGCAACAATTAACCTAACAGTATTCGTTCCTATATCTATACCAGCAACAATCATTTTAGTGATTCAAATTATTTTCAATCCTCGATCTAATAAATTTCCATCCATTTTTAACATGAAATTCCACAAGCCTGCTAACCCTTTCAGCATCCCTACTGGCAAATGCATCTATTATATCATTATGCTCATTTATAACCTTTTTAATCCTACCCATTTCAGTAAATGAGTAAGCTGTAACCCTTTTAAATTGTTTGTTTAAACTTTCTATAAATTTGATCAACCTCGTATTTTTACTTTTCTCAATAAAGATATCATGAAATTCCGCATTCAATTTGATCAACTGAACAACATTTTTAGTATCGATATACCTTTCCATCTTATCATTTATATCTTCTAATCTTTTAATATCCATCTCAGTAAGATTATTTACTGCGAGCTCTGCCGCCAACGACTCAAGCTTTGTTTTGATTATAAATATCTCATCAACATCTTCAGCAGTTATATCGGAAACCACAGCACCTCTTCGTGGGTATATCTCGATAAACCCTTCATTTTCAAGAAGTCTCAAAGCCTCCCTTATAGGTGTCCTGCTGATACCAAACATCGTTGAAAGCTTCGGCTCTGTTAATCTTTCACCAGGCTTTAACTCACCATTCATTATATATTCCCTTAATGTTTCTGCAATCTTTTCAGACAAAGGGGTATTATCTATAATTAGATCTTTCATTATCTGGCTCCTTTAATTTTACTTCTTAAATACTGCCAACCTTCTTCAATGTGAAATCTTACTGTTTTTTCCACTTCATCTGGATCTTTTTTTATAAATGCTTCGATAATCTTTTTATGTTCCAGATAAGCCTCTTCATCCCTATCAACCTTTGAAATAAGCATAGTTCTAAATCTTTGAAAATTCTTAGCAAGCCCTTCCAATATCTCAATCAACTTCTCATTCTGGGATAATTTAATAAAAAAGTTATGGAAAGAGATATTGTACTTCAAATACTCCTCTACAATATTACCACCACCTTTAAACAATAGAAGAAACTTTTCATTTAAAACTACTAATTTTTCTATATCTCTTTCAGTAATATTATCCACAGCCTGCCTTGCTGCCAAACCCTCCAAATTAGCTTTAATAGCATAAAGGTTATCGATATCTTTGATGGTTAGCTCTTTCACTACAGCACCTTTACGAGGCACAATCTCAATAAAACCTTCACTTTCCAGCTGCCTTAATGCTTCCCTTATTGGTGTCCTACTAATCCCATAAATCTCAGCAAGCTTCGGTTCTATAAGCCTTTCACCATCAGCAAAAACACCTTTTATAATATCTGCTCTAATCCTATCAGCAATCCTTTCTCGCAAAGGTTTGCTTTCCAATATAACACCATTAGCCACTTCAATCACCTAATAAAAAAGTATTTTGTATACAGTATACCGTATTATATATAATTATCTTTATTAGTCAATGTTTTTTTATAAAACATTTATAGGAATTTTTACTGATAATTCACTATTTATACATTTATCAATAAACAATTTATCCCATTTATACCATCAAATTTTAGTATAAGGCGACAAACATGAAAATATAACTCTCTTCAATTAACCCCTAAACTACTCAACTAATCACCTAATCAACTAATACAACACAATCCCATCCGATGCACATATTGTATTACTAAATTCTCCTTTTGCCAGATCAAACATCTCATCTATCATACTATCAGTATATTCAGGGTTATGATGGAAAAGCACCAATGTTTTTGCATCAGCAGATTGCGCTATCCTTATACCTTCTTTATAAGTGGAATGACCCCAACCTAATTTAGAGATACCATCCACAAGCCCTTCATAATCCTCAGGAAAATATGTTGTATCATATATCAAATAATTAACATCTTTTGCAAACTCTACAAGCTTTTCGTCAGTTTTTTCTGAATGCTCATAGTCTGTGGCATATACCAGTGAATACCCATTACAATTAACCCTATATATCAAACTCCCATCAGGATGATTCCCTTCAATAACAAAAATTTCTACACCATTAAATCTATAACTATCAACTAAACTCACAAAACTTAAATTTAATCTTGCTCTAAGATTTGAATAAGACACAGGGAAAAAAGGTGGTTTAAAGAGATCTTTCAGAAAATCAGCCGGAGTCATTAAATTCCCCTTCTTTTCCACAAATATATTTATCTCCACCTTACTGTTATACATAGCCTTTAATATTGGTAAACCGATAATATGATCCCAATGTAAATGGCTAAAAAAGATATTAAACTTTTTCAAATTCTGATACTTAGTAGAATTTAATAATGTAACACCAGTTCCACAATCAAAAATAATACATTCCTCATCATTAACCTGCAAAAAAAGTGACGAAGTATTCCCTCCATATTTTGTAAAATTAACCCCCGATACAGGAATAGTTCCTCTCGAACCTAATATCTTTATCATATAATCCTTTTTACTAATGTAACTTCATTACCCTTTCTATTATACAAAATATCGTCAAAATACATCTTCGCTATCATAATTCCACGACCATGCAATTTAAAAAGATCCTCTTCACTGTAGTTAAGTTTTATTTTTGAAGTATCAAAACCTTTCCCAGAGTCCTTTATCTTTATCTTTAAAAAAGATCTCTTCAATCTTATATCAACCTTTACGACCCTTTTACTATATCTCTCATTTTTTAGACGCTCTTCAAGAAGAGTATAGTAACTATCAGACTCTGTAGCTTTAAATTTCTCATCACCCGTTATCTCGAGATTAACATGCTCGATGGCATTGGTTATAATTTCTGATAAACCTATCCTGATCTTTTGGAGGTCAGACAGCTTAAAAAATCCCACCAGATCTTTGGTAATATTGAAAACTATCTTATCTATGGAAAAAATATCGTTCTTTATAATATAACTACTTGAAAATTCTTTTAATCGACAGGCAGAACTGAAATTCACCAATGTACCACCATTCATAATGATATCCATCAAAGCTTTCAACTGAAAAAAATCGATATCTTCATCTAAAATGTAATGAGGGTACCTATACCCTTTTGGATGACCTAGAAATGCAACAGGCAACAACGGATTCTCATATTCGTCAGCAAATAAAGAATCAATGATCAAAACCCCGAAAATATGACCATCGATTTTTACATCATCTTTTAAA
>JAINCL010000081.1:0-3601 GCA_036574145.1 Deferribacterales bacterium
TTTATCCCTTAATCCTTGAATAAATGTTCCAGCATCTAAAACATATTTTAGATTAATAATTGCCACATCAATCTTTTCATTAATAAGGAAATCTACACACTTCTTCTCTTCATTAAAATAATAAAAATTATATCTATTTTTATTACATACCTGGTAACATCGCTTAATCTCATCAATATTATCGCTTAACAACAAAACATGCTTCAAACCTTTACCCCTTTTTTCACAGCTTCCTTTGATAATTTGTCAGCAAGCTTATTCTCTTCCCTTCTTATATGTTCCACAGAAAATGGTATATCCTTTAGGATGTTTCTAATCTCCATATGGAGACGTTTGAGATTCTCATCCTTAATCTTATATATACCTGAAAATTGTCTTGCTATCAACTCAGAATCTGTCTTAAAAATAACTTTTTCAGGGTTAAAGGAAACGGCTTTTTTTGTGGCTTCTAAAATAGCGGTATATTCAGCAATGTTATTTGTAGCATGACCAATATATCTACTTTCAGAAAAAAGCAAATTATCACCTGAATAGATCAGAAACCCTATGCCAGCAGGACCGGGGTTACCGCTACAAGCTCCATCGGTATAGATAGTAAGTATAATTGTTATTCCTCATCTTTATAATATAAGAATCTCTGACAAATTGGACACTGGTGGATATTATTATTCTTTTTCACCTCCACATATAGCTGGGGTGGCACCTTCATATAACAACCAGAACATATCTCTTTATCGATTCTAACAATTGCAAGATTGTTTCTTGCTTTGCGGATCATTTCATACTTAGAAAGATACTGCTTCTTTATAACTGCGGTAACTTCACCTCTTTCTTTCTCTAAAGCTTTTAGCTCTTCAGTAACCTCTTTATTTTCCAAATCTCTTCTTTCAGATAATTCCTTATACTTATTATCCAGATTAAACTTCTTTTCTGAAATACCTTTCAACTCCCCCTCAAGAGATTCCAATTTGTAACTTATCTCAAGAAGTTTAGATTCATCTTGTATAAGATCTTTCTTCAAAGCGTCAAGCTCTTTTAATACAGCCTCATATTCTTTGGTATTTTTCACTGTTGACAGTTTACTATGGGCTTTATCAAGTAATTTTTTGATATTTTCATATTTTTCTGTTAATTCCTCATTCTCTTTTTTCAAAAGCTCTATCTCGTTTGTAAGTTTTGAGTATTTATCATTTATCGAATTATATTCATCCTGAATCTCTGCAATGTAATCTGGTACTGTCGATAGGATCTTATTAATCTCCTCTATTCTGTTATCAATCCGTTGTAGATTTATTAACTTTTCCAACTCTTCAAACATTCTTATTCTCCTTTATGGTATAATTTATTATTGGCAATTGTTCATCTATAAGTAAAAACTCCACATTAAATCGACTACTTAATACATTTTTAAGATAATACATAAAAATCCTTTCTGTCTGATAATGCCCCAGATCAAAAATGGCAACACCGTTTTCATAGGCATCTATGGCATCATGATGCTTCATATCCCCTGTAATGAGCAGATTTACGCCCGATGCTTTACAATTCTTCCAGTAAGTAGCACCGCTACCGGTCAATATTGCAACCTTCTCAACAATAAAATCGAAATCCCCATTCATGCGAAATCCATCGATATCCAGCATCTGACATATATATCTTTTAAATTCATTAATGTTCATCTTATCTTTTAATTCACAGATACGACCTAAACCAAACTCTCTCTCTAATTTCAATGGATACAGATCGTAGGCAACTTCCTCGTAAGGATGTACTTCAATGATACCTTTTATCAAACTTTTTAATTTCGACTCCTCAACCAAAACCTCTATCCTGTACTCCTGTACCTCTTCCACTTCCCCAACATCTCCTATAAACGGATTTGCCCCTTCTTCAGGTTTAAACCTTCCTACTCCTTCAGTGGTAAAGCTTACAGAAGAATAGTTACCCAAAATACCCACCTTAAGCTCAGCACATTTCTGATAGATTAGGTTTTCATAACCTTTAGGAACAAACACCACATATTTATAATAGCGCTCTGAACCGAATTTTTCAAGAAAGGATACTACCTCAAGGTTCAGCTTTTCAGCAATATAATCATTTAAAGAGTAATCAGCTAGATCAAAATTAGTATGATAAGAGTATATATTTAGATCACTTTTTATAGCTTTTATAACTTTTTTACCTAAAAGCTCATCAGTGGATATCTTTTTAAATTTACTAAAAAAAAGAGGGTGATGAGTTATAAGTAACCCACACCCTTTATCTATTGCAGTATCTATAACCTGCATAGTTGGATCAAGTGCTAATCCAACCTTGCTTACGGTATCTTTATAGGTCTTTATCTGAACCCCATTGTTATCCCATTCATAAGATCTTGAAGTATCACATAGATTTCTTTCGATAAATTCAATAATAGAGGCAATCTTTTCAGTCATCAATAACCACTTTTTAAATTAATGGGCCAACCAGGAGTCGAACCTGGGACCTACCGGTTATGAGCCGGTGGCTCTAGCCAGCTGAGCTATTGGCCCTCATTGAAGCGGATTGTTAATATATCAAAAATTCAGATAATGTCAACTATTTTTTTTAAATAGCATTTAGTTGGGCATAAACATATTTTTATACTGCAAAAAATATTACAATCACAATAAATTATAACATTTAAGCAATCAGAAACTCTAAAAAAAGTAATTAATAACATGATAATAAATAGTTATTATATAATTTATTGGTATCATATTATTGTATCTACAAAGTTTGAAAGTAATTTGTAGACTCTCTACAGACACATAAAGGAAGGTTACTTAACTTTAATCAATATTTTCAAAACAAAAAAAAATGAAGCTTACTATATGGTTATTCCTTGACATAAAATTATAAGATTGTATAATAAATATTAAGATGATTAGAATTATGATAGATACCTCATTGAAATCGCTTTCAGTTACTTTATCTAAAGATAAAAGAGTGATTTCCCATATTTCAGTAATGGCTGAAAATAAAATATCGGAGAAACTATTTTATCTTATTGATGAAACTTTTAAAAATTCATTTATAACGAAAAAAGAAATCGATGAAATGTATGTTATAACTGGTCCAGGTTCTTTTACTGGTTTACGAATCGGAATATCTTCTGCATATGGCCTTTCTACTGCACTAAATAAACCATTGTATGGATTAACGACAAATGACGCATTTGCCATTTCTCAAAATTTAAAACAGATAAAAACAGCAGTAAAATTGAGAGGGAAAGAGTATGCATATAAAGAATATGACTTTACTTTGATGAAATTTAGTGAATTTCAGGAATATGAGTTTAAAAATCTTCCCGAAGATACATATATCATTGAAAAAATAGATACAGAAAAAGTTATTATAAATGAAAAATTAGATATATTTCGTTCAAATCCTGATCCATTCTACTTTAAAAAACCAGAAGCCGAGGTACAGCTTGATAAGAAAAGCTTGTGTAAATGATTTGGATAAAATTCTGTTTATAGAAAAAGATGTTTACGAGTCCCCTTGGAATTATGAAAACTTCCTCTACGAACTAAAAAATAGTATTAGTAGATTTTATGTATATGAAGAAAATGAGGTTTTG
>JAINCL010000082.1:0-2323 GCA_036574145.1 Deferribacterales bacterium
AAAAAGTCGTAATCCAAATGCCTATACCTTACAACTTCTGCACCGGAAAGTCTAACTCCATCCACAATACTAGCATGATTTAACTTATCTGAAAGTATTAGATCCCTTTTATCGGTAATTGCAGCCAATACCCCAGAATTTAAATGGTACCCGCTATTAAAGACAATTGTCTTCTCCTTTGACAGAAAATCGGATAAACGATCCTCAAGCTCTTTATACAATATTGAATTACCACCAAGAAGCCTTGATGAAGCAGTGGAGAAACCGTATCTATTAAGATCTAAGTCAGATTGGTAAAATTTTTTTAATAATTTTGAATCTGTACCAAGCCCTAAATAATCGTTTGTTGTCAAGCTTAAATATTCTTTACCATCTATTATGATATACTTACCCTTTTTTTGTTCATAATAGGTAAATTGACGATAGTTACCACTCTTTTTTACATCATCTATTTTCTTTATTAATTTTTCAACCAACTATACCTCGAAAGAACATTTTTTACAGTCTTTAGTGTTTTTATATATATCTGTTCCATATCCCTTTTCTTAACATTTATAGGTAAAAGCCAATATATAGTATCCCCCAACGGTCTAAGTATAAGATTATTCTTCAATGATTCAAGATATATTTGGAATCCTACCCTTTCTTTTGCAGGGAAGGGGTTACCGGTATTCGGATTTATTATATCAAATGCCCCTATAAAACCTAAATACCTAACATCAGAAACAAAATCTTCTTCTGTAAATTTTAAAATATGTTCTTCAAATATTCTTAAATTGTATTTATACTTTTCTATAGGTTTTTTTAAAAAATTCTCAAGTGTGCCAATAGCAGCAGCACACGAAATAGGGTTTGCAGTATAACTATGTCCATGGAAAAACGTTTTATAAGAAAAATAATCATCATAAAAGGCATTATAAATCTTTTCAGTGGTAACTGTTAATGCAAGAGGAAGAAAACCACCAGTTATCCCTTTGGACAAACATAATATATCTGGTACAACATTGTGATGTTCAAAAGCAAACATCCTCCCTGTTCTACCAAAACCTGTTGCAACTTCATCGAAGATCAATAATATATCAAATTTATCACACAACTTTCTTAGTTTCTTTAATACTATCCCATTATATACGTTCATCCCAGCGGCACACTGGATTAAAGGTTCGATTATAACTGCAGCAATCTCTTCACTTCTTTCTTCAATAAACTTCTCCAACTCATCTATGCACTCACCTTTGCATCCAGTATTTCCATTGAGTGTAAATTTGGAATCTCTGAATATACAGTTTCTACAAACAGGCGACTTAAATTGATAAGAATTAAACATTAAAGGTTTATAAAGCTTATGGTAAAGATCAATCCCACCAACACTCACAGCACCAATGGTATCACCATGATAACTATTTTCAAAAAATAGAAATTTAGTTTTTGATGTTCTCCCATTATTCTGCCAATACTGGAAAGCCATCTTTAATGCCACTTCCACAGAAGTAGATCCATTATCAGAGAAAAAGAATTTCGAAAGTGTTTCTGGAAGGAATTTTGATAATAGATCCACCAATTTTACAACATACGGATGAGTAAATCCTGCAAATATAACATGATCAAGTTGATTAATTTGGGCTCTTATATTATGAGCAATATGTTTGTTTCTATGACCAAAAATATTTGTCCACCATGATGAAACTGTATCGTAATAATAATTATTGTCGATATCGTAAAGCTTTATACCCTTACCATGTGTAATAATTATATGGTCAAGTAGTTCATAATCCTTCATCTGTGTAAAAGGATGCCAGATATGTTTCTTATCTTTAGCCAAAATCTCATTCTTCTTCATACTAAAACTATAACATTTTTTTAGGAAAATGCAAGATTTTGATTGATTAATCTAAGATAAATGGTTAAATTAGTCAATTTGTTGAAAAGTAATTTTTAAAATTGAATATTGAACATTTAACATTATAACTTCCCCACTAAATTACTCACCCAATCTTAATCTTAACCTTAACCTTTACCTCTACCATTTCACCCTTTCCCACTCAAAATTCACAACATTACTCTCCTTTGAATCAAACTCCATGCCCACAAGATATATCACCTTACCTCGACCTTATAACCATCAGCATATTATAAATACATTTTAAATTTTAATCACGAGGTTGTCAACGAAGAACACAAAGTTAAGGTTGGCTAAAGATTAAATGAAAGATGAGTAAAAATAAAGGGTGCCCATAGGCGCCCTAAGATCATCTACTCGATATTAATTTTGATAGCCTTTGGCTTTACCTCTTCCTCTTTTGGTAATATTATCTCAAGAACT
>JAINCL010000083.1:0-10547 GCA_036574145.1 Deferribacterales bacterium
TCCTCATACATCAGACCTAAACATCCAGCTTATAATTGTGGATAAGAATGTGGTAGGTGTTTATTTGTTAAACGATAAGGTTTATAAATCTAATTTCAATCAGATGTATCTGCTCGGTGAGTATGATAGGGAATTATTTGAAGAGATATATAATAGCTTTCCTCATGCGAGAGCGTTTCGAGTAAAAAGGTAGGAGATGTTTAATCTTAAAAAGATTTCGGCTGCTATTCTATTTATTATAGCAGCCATTTTATCCATTTACGTTGCATATCTTTTGAGATTTGAATTTAATGTCCCTGAAGATTTCTCTATTGAGTTAATAAAACATCTACCCTTTATTGTTACTGTGAAATTTATAGTATTTTGGTATTTCAGTTTTTTTAGAGGCTGGTGGAGATATGTTTCGATATATGATGCGATAAATATTTTAAGAAGTAGTGCTATTTCAAGCATTATTATCGGCTTATATATGTATTTTGTTTATCGATTTTATAAAATGCCGAGGTCAGCATTTATTATAGATTTTATAATATTTACAATGATAGTATTTTTTATCCGGATTATACCCAGACTTTTTAGGGAAAATTATTACAAACTTATACGAAATAAGGTTTATAAAAAAAGAGTATTGATTGTTGGGGCTGGTGATGCTGGTCAGATTATAGCGAGGGAATTGAGAGATAATGAGCGACTAAACGCTGAGGTCATCGGTTTTGTAGATGATGATCCCAAAAAATTAAAATTAAATATTCAGGGGTTAAAAGTTATTGGTAAAACAGATGATATCCCTTTAATTGTAAAAGATGATGAGATAGATGAAGTTATCATCGCGATACCATCTGCAACTGGTAAAGATATAAAAAGGATAAGTGATATCTGTAGGGACGCGGGGGTAATATATAAGATAGTTCCGGGGATCGGGGATATAATAGGTGGCAAAGTATCCGTTAATTCCATAAGGGAGGTTGAGATCGATGACCTACTTGGAAGAAATCCTATAAAATTGGACTTAAGCCAGATTTCAAGCTACCTTAAAGACAAAGTGGTAATGGTAACAGGTGCTGGTGGTAGTATTGGAAGTGAAATATGTCGTCAGGTTATAAATTATTCACCGGCATCTTTAATAATGTTGGACATAGCAGAAACTCCGCTTTTTTTAATTGAACAGGAGTTAAAAGCACACCCATTGTTTAATAAGGTGAAATGTTATGTGGCAGATGTGAGAAATTTTACTAGGCTTGAAACTATTTTTGTCAACCATAAACCTGATGTTGTAATTCATGCTGCTGCTTACAAGCATGTACCGATGATGGAGCTAAATCCATATGAAGCGATCATGGCAAATATTTTGGGGACAAAAAATGTTGCAGATCTATCGGTAAAATATGATGTGAAAAAATTTGTGCTTATTTCAACCGATAAAGCTGTGAATCCTACGAATATTATGGGTGCTACAAAAAGGATTGCAGAACTATATCTGCAAGCAATTCAAAGTAAAAGTGGTACTGCTTTTATTATTGTTAGATTTGGCAATGTATTGGGGAGTAACGGTTCTGTAATCCCTATTTTTAGAGAACAGATTAAAAAAGGTGGTCCTGTTACAGTGACAGATCCAGAAGTGACAAGATATTTTATGACTATTCCGGAAGCTGTTCAGTTGGTGCTTCAGGCTGGTGGTATGGGAAAAGGTGGTGAACTATTTTTGCTTGATATGGGGGAACCGGTAAAGATTGTAAAGCTTGCCGAAGAGATGATAAGACTTTCCAATCTTGAGCCTTATAAAGATATAGATATAGTATTTACTGGTTTAAGACCGGGTGAGAAACTATATGAAGAATTACTACTTGATGAAGAGGGTGCGGTTAAAACCTCCCATGATAAGATATGGATTTCAAAACAGATGGCAGTAGATCCAGATCTCGTATATGATACAGTAAATAAACTTATGAATTTATCTCCAGATGTAACAGCAGAAGAGGTCAAAATTATAATGAAGGTTCTGATACCAACCATAAAATGATCCAAAAGATTTTTATTAGGTTTTAAATTATAAATATTTTTTAATGTTTATTTTATTGATGTAATAACATAAACTGTTTTATTTTGTTAATATTTTTTATCAATTTTATAAGACTATTATGTAAAGTAAGAAAATAATATCGTTTTATAATATAGTATACATATTTGTTTGTTGACTTTATATGTGCTTGGGAATATTGAATTGTATTCAAAAGTTAAAATATTAATGATTAGTAAATAAGTAAGAGGTTTGTAATAATGGGCAATAGTTATTTAAGAGAATTTAGACCAAAGCTATACACAATCCTTAAAAAATATGGTTATAACTCAAAAAATCTTACTGCAGATTTGATTAGTGGGTTAATAGTAGCAATAGTTGCATTACCATTATCAATGGCGTTTGCTATTGCAAGTGGAGCTTCTCCAGAAAAAGGGCTTTATACTGCCATTGTGGGTGGTTTTTTAATATCTTTGTTGGGTGGTAGTAGGTATCAGATTGGTGGTCCTGCTGGAGCTTTTATCGTTATTGTATATGGGATTATTTATAGACATGGATATGATGGCTTACTTTTGGCTTGCCTAATAGCTGGAGTGATATTAGTTTTCATGGGGTTATTTCGTCTGGGATCGGTAATTAAATTTATCCCTTACCCTGTTACAAAGGGTTTTAGTGCTGGGATAGCATTAATAATTTTTATAACACAACTCAACGATTTTTTTGGAATGGGGATTAAAAAAGTCCCTTCAGAATTTATGGAAAAGTTAATTGTTTATGCTGAGAATATAAGGCACATAGATTTTATAAGTATGTCAGTGGGGATTGTTTCTATATTAATTATAATATACTCAAAAAAGATTACACTTAAGATACCTGGCCCGTTTTTAGCCGTTTTATTTGGGATACTGGTGATCTATTTACTCAAATTACCTGTTGAAACGATACAGGATAGGTTTGGTACTATACCAAATACTTTGCCAACTCCAAAATTACCATCTTTTTCCATTGAAAAGATAAGGGCTGTTATGCCTGATGCCATTACAATTGCTATTTTGGGCGCTATTGAGTCTTTGTTAAGTGCAGTTGTTTCTGATGGTATGACAGGAGATAAGCATAGGTCGAATATGGAGCTTGTGGCTCAGGGTATTGCCAATATAACAGTGCCATTTTTCAGTGGTTTGCCAGCGACAGGTACAATCGCACGAACAGCTACAAATATAAAAAATGGTGCTTATTCACCATTAAGTGGCATTTTCCATTCTATCTGGATACTTTTATTTATGTTGTTTTTGTCACCTTTTATTGTGAAGATACCATTTGCTACCCTAGCAGCTATTTTGATTGTTGTTTCATATAATATGAGTGAACTTGACCACATCAAGAAATTATTCAAGGCTCCAAAGAGTGATATATCAGTTTTTTTAGCAACATTTATTTTAACAGTTGTTATCGATCTTAATGTTGCTGTACAGGTTGGTATGCTTTTGGCGATTTTACTATTTATGAGAAGGATGATAAATCTTACTGAAGTTAAAGAGCTTAACTTAGATTTAGATAACACAGAGAAGTTTGTCGACGATAGTATTGATGATAAGGATGCTATATATAATAAAGTGGTTCCTGCCGGTGTAGATGTTTATGAGTTAAATGGACCATTTTTCTTTGGTGTTGCGGATAAGGTGAAGAATATCTTAAAATCTTTAAAGGTTTATCCAAAAATCTTCATATTAAGAATGAGAAATGTTCCGATGATTGATGCTACCGGCATGCATGCTTTAATAGAGATAATAGAGGATTATAAGGCACATGGCACTATCGTTATTCTATCAGGTGTATCACCATATCTTAGGGAGCTTTTGCTAAAAGGTGGTATTCATGAAATTATAGGGGAAGAGAATATTGTAGACCATATAGACAAAGCATTAAAACTTGCAAACGATTATCTCAATGCTATGAAATAATGGTTGTATATAACTGTTATTTTTTATGGAGATGTTTTACTATATTGTCGACCATTTCGGTTATTATATCATCCAATACCTTTTCTGCAGATTTTGCTGGTAATTCGACTTTTAGTAAACTCTTCGATTTTTTTTCATCGGCGTTAACAGCTTTGGAATCTTTCATCCGTTCAGAGGACCATACTACTTCCCCTGTTTCTATGTTTATCAATTTGGCAGTCACGTGAACCCTCGAATATAGCACAAAATTATCTTCATATCTTTTTCTTTCATCAAAGTTAAATATTGAACCAGTCATTAAGTATTGGGCGCCCAATTGTTTTAAGCTAACCTTAGTTTTTTCATCTAATGCACCCATTGTTTCAAGATTGGATTGAAAACCAGCTTCCTGGAATAGGTTTCGTGCATTTTCTCTGTCAATAACTCTAAATTTATTTGTTCTAACCAATTCAATGGCAAATTTTTCTGAAACCTTATCACCCAGATGATGTGGTGTTCCTACGGTTTTAAAGGTCAAAATTGCTATGGTAGCAGTTCCTTCTACTTTGAAATTTTGAGAAATTCTAACTTTGTTGATATTGTCGCCGCAACCGAAAAGTAAAGATATGAATATAAATAATGTCCAAAGTCTCATAATATACACCTCAACCATTTTTAACAGATTTTTTTTAATTATTCAATAATAATAGCAAGTAAAAAAATATATTATTTGACTTTTTATTTTTATAGATTAAAATCGTATAAATACTTTAATGTTGGAGGTATATATGTTTGGGATTTTCGAAATCTTTATAGGCTTATTTACATTGGCGATATCTACAGCTCTATTCATTCTTTGGGGTTGGGCAATTATAGATATTCTAAAGAGTGACTTTAAAGGGGTAGATAAAATTATATGGTTATTGGTGGTATTCTTTCTAAATATCTTAGGTGCAATACTTTATTACTTTATTGGCACTAAGCAAAAATTAGGGAAAAATACTGAACAGGTTTAATATGGATACAGTTTTTCCCCTTATGTTAATGATCATGATGTTGCTATTGGTTTTTAGTATCATACTTTGGTTTTGGGATTTAATAGATATTTTAAAGAGTGATTTTAAAGGGTATGATAAAATCATTTGGATTTTAGTAATTATTTTTTTTAATGTGATTGGTGCGATACTTTATATATTTATTGGCAGGAATCAGAAAATCAACTGAAATTAGGCATAAAAGCGGGCATAATGCCCGCTTTTATGCTATATTACCCCTAAATCTAACATAGCATCAGCTACTTTTTTGAATCCAGCTATATTTGCTCCAACAACATAATTTTGAGGATAACCGAATTCATCAGATGCTGTTTTACAGTTTTGGAAAATATTTTGCATGATCTTTTTAAGTTTCTGTTCTGTGTATTCAAAATCCCAGCTACTTCTACTTGCATTTTGTTCCATTTCAAGTCCAGAGGTAGCAACCCCACCTGCGTTAGCAGCTTTACCAGGTCCAAAGAGAACACCTGCTTTTAAGAAAACATCAACAGCTTCAGGGGTACATGGCATATTGGCACCTTCACCAACAGCTATTAATCCATTTTTTACTAACCTTTCTGCATCTTGTTTATTCAATTCATTTTGTGTAGCTGAAGGCATTGCGATCTGACAAGGTATCTCCCAAATATTGCCATTTTCTTTGTAAACTGCATCTTTATGATAAAGAGCATAATCTTTTATCCTTCTTCTTTCTACCTCTTTGAGTTGTTTTAAAAGTTCAAGATCTATACCTTTGTGGTCATAGATATAACCGTTAGAGTCTGAAACTGCAAGTACTTTACCACCAAGCTGATGAATCTTTTCAACTGTATAGATGGCAACATTACCAGAACCAGATACTACACAAACTTTACCTTCAAAGGTTTCATTCTTAACCTTTAACATCTCTTCTACGAAGAATGTAGCACCATAGCCGGTAGCTTCAGTTCTTACGAGAGAACCACCATATCTTAACCCTTTACCGGTTAAAACGCCAGCTTCAAACCTATTGGTAATTCTTTTATACTGTCCAAACATATAACCGATCTCTCTGCTACCAACTCCGATATCACCTGCAGGTACATCTGTATGCTCGCCGATATGTCTGTAAAGCTCAGTCATGAAGCTCTGGCAAAATCTCATAATTTCATTGTCTGATTTACCTTTAGGATTAAAGTCTGAGCCACCTTTGCCTCCACCCATTGACAATCCGGTCAATGAGTTTTTGAATATCTGCTCAAAACCCAAGAATTTAATGATACCTGCGTAAACAGATTCATGAAATCTAAGACCACCTTTGTAAGGTCCAAGGGCACTATTAAATTCAATTCTAAAGCCTCTATTAACCTGTATTTCACCTTTATCGTCTATCCATGGAACTCTAAAAATGATCTGTCTTTCAGGTTCAACAATCCTTTCGAGTATCTTTGCATCAAGGTAAATTGGATATCTTTCCAATAAAGGGATTATAGAATATAAAACTTCATGGACAGCCTGATGAAACTCTGGCTCGGCAGGGTTTTTTCTTACCACCTGCTGATAAACTTGCTCTACTCTTTCTTTAGCTTTAGACATTAAAGCCTCAATCAATATTTTATTAGGTTTATTTGTAACATATATTTAAAACTATAGTTTTAGTTGGATTATTAAAATATAAAATATAATTTGTCAATAGTTTTTTAAAATAAAATTTAAAATTTTTAATTCTTGAACGATAGCTATCCTACAAAAATTTGAATTATCGTGACGTAAAACTAATTATTTTAGGTAAAGATAGTCATTTTTATTGCTTAAAAAATATGGCTATCAACATAAAACTTTCAGGTTTGAAAAATTTCTTCCCAGAGAAATCACCGAAGAACTGCACAAAATTAGCCTTAGACTTTCCAGCTACCCATTTTACCTCATCCATACGTATCGGTATTATGGGGATTTCTGACTCATACTCTTGATTACTGTTACTAAATCTAAGAATACCTTTAAAGATAATCTTTGATTCATTCTCATATTCATAATACCTTTGGAATCGTAAATTTTCGGTGGTAATATCAGGTAACTCTTTGATATTATTATCAAGTATTCGGTCGTAATTAAGAATTTGAAATAGAAACTTACCGCCAGGTTTTAACAGTTTCATACAATTTAGAATGATATCGGCAAATTCCCCTCTTGTTTTTGCATGTACTAAAGTATTACCTATACTATAAATAAAGTCAAAACTGTTCTCCTTAAAAGGTAGATTAGCCATATCACCCAACACTAAATCATCGGATTTTACAGAAAAATCGTATTTATCTAAACCGATGGCATGATACCCATCATCTCTGAAGTGGGATATGTATTTACCAGTTGCTGAACCTATATCTAACACATTACCCCATTCGTTAACAAATTGCTTTAAAAAATTATATGTTTCTGTAGAAAATGGGAATATCTCATCATAATACTTTTTTAGCATATTGTAAAAGTCCATATAACCTCACATGATAGTTTTATTAATTAATTCTTTTGCTTCTTCCACCAATCTATTTAAATGATCTTCACTGACAAAACTTTCAGCATATATTTTATAAATATCTTCAGTACCTGATGGTCTAGCGGCAAACCAACCGTTTTCTGTGGTTATCTTTATGCCACCGATAGGAGCATTGTTCCCTTTTGCATAGGATAATTTTTCCAATATCTTTTCACCTGCAATATTGTTATGTTTAATATCGTCAGGGGATAATTTTTTAATTTTATTTCGTTCTTCCGGTGACGATGGAACATCAAGCCTTATATAATAAGATTTGCCAAATTTCTCTTCAAAAGATAGATAATGATTATAAGGATCGATTCCAGTGCGGGCTAAAATTTCTGCTGATAGAAGTGACATTATTATACCATCCTTATCGGTACTCCATGGATTTCCGGACATATCAAGGAAAGATCCACCTGCACTTTCTTCACCACCAAAACCTAAATAACCATTTAATAACCCATCCACAAACCATTTAAATCCCACAGGGACTTCATAAACATCTTTACCTATAGATTTTGCAATTTTATCTATCATTGCACTGCTGACAAGGGTTTTCCCTATTTTTAAATTTTTATCCCATTTGGTTCTATGGGTAAATAGATACCATGATGCCACGGCAAGATATGCATTGGGGTTCATAAGACCACCAGTTTTAGTAACTATCCCATGTCTATCAAAATCTGGATCGTTACCTACAGCTATATCGAATTCATCCTTTAGGCGTATGAGAGAACTCATAGCATACTTTGAGGAGCAATCCATTCTTATTTTACCATCTTTATCAAGGGTCATAAAACTGAAAGTGGGATCTGGGTAATCGTTAAACACTTTAATATTAAGTTTATATCTATCAGCTATATATCCATAATAGTCAAGACCAGAGCCTCCGAGAGCATCAGCACCGATCTTGATACCAGTACTACTTATTAATTTTAAATCGATCACATTATCGAGATGATCACAATAATTTTTCAGGTAATTAAATCTTTTAATTTTATCGCTTTTTATAGCTTTTGTGAAAGGGGTTCTTTTTACAGATTTTAAATTATCTGATATAAAATTATTAGCTTCTTTTTCAAGAAATGATGTTATATCTGTGTCTGCTGGACCACCTGTGGGTGGATTATATTTAAATCCTCCGTCTTGTGGTGGATTATGGGATGGGGTAATGACTATACCATCAGCAATTAGACTATTTTCTCTATTAAATGTTAGTATTGTATTGGAAATTACAGGGGTTGGCGTGTAACGGGTCCCTTCCGAGATCATTACATCTACTCCGTTGGAGACTAAAACTTCAATAGCTGTAATAAATGCTGGTTCGGATAGAGCATGTGTGTCGATACCTATGAATAAAGGTCCATTTATATTCATATTTTTTCTATAATTACAAATAGCCTGTGTTATGGCAGCAATATGATCTTCGTTGAAACTGCCGTTTAATGAGCTACCTCTATGTCCAGAAGTACCAAATACTACGTTTTGCTGTTCATTGTCTATAGATGGTCTAATGATATAATACATCGATACCAATTCTGGAATATTGGCTAAATCTTTTTTCTCAGGTAAGGTTCCTGCTTTTGGATGAACCATATTACCTCCTATTTTTTTATAAAGATCCCAGCTGTTTGGGTTTTAATATTTCCATATAGATAGACTTTCCTATAAGATAGATCAAATACTTTTATACTTTTCTTTATCTGTTTTTTTATCTCCATTGAAACATCGATCTCTTTTTCGACAAAGTTGTTAAATTTTGCAGGATTGAAAATAGCTTTTTTAGGATCTGCGGCTATAAAAAATATTCCAGATTCCACTATATCCTGGAAAAAATGGGTACCAAAAGATAGTTCTGGTGTAAAATCTGATTCGAAGAAACCGATCTCAACAATACCTTTCATCCTATTTATCTCAGAAAAGGATACTGGAACGCCAAGGGATGGTGTCGTGGTACCTACTCTGCCAGGTAGCATCATCAAGCAGTTATCATCTTTATTAAATTCTCTGTTAATAGCTCCAATAACTCTTGCAAGTTCATATCTTTCTGAGTTATTTAGATTTTTAAAGGCATCTTCTGGGACATAAATCAGATAATCTATCTTTTCATAAATATTACCACCCATGAAATTACCTTTTACTTTCAAAATTACTTCGAGATTTTCCACCATCTCATCTGAAAGCTGTTTTTTACCAGCTATAGAATTTGCCTGTAATGGTCTACATTGAACTAGATTGATCTTGGGTGTTTCTGAATTTAAAAAATTGATGGTAAATTCTATATCTACAGGGTGTTCATAATGTTTTTCAAGTGTTTGTAAAATACCTTTTAGATATTCAAGGGTGTTTGTATTGTTTATCAAACCATCAAAACTTAAATAATAGATCTTTTCAAATCTATTTCTTCTGCTTTCTAAAAATCTTTCTGTTGCATAATCTCTTGATGCAACGAGATCCACTAACCATGGCGGTAATATATTAAATATCTTGTTTATTGGAACTGCATGTTTACCAGTTTTATCAATCTGTAAAGCATCAATAAATTTCTGGGAATATTTCATGATTTCAGAAACTTCTTGATTGGGGATAAGATTAGGATTGCTCAATGATATAATTTTTGTATGTTCACCTTCATTGGTATTGACTGCCCTTGTTCCCAACCCCATTACAAGCCTGATCATACCATCATAAGGGTTTATATCTTCATGCCATACGTAGGTGGTGTAAGATAAACCTACTCCAGCGGCATCAGGAAAATATAGATCGTCATGGTAATTGCCTGATACCCTTTGGACAAGTATAGACATCAACTCTTCTGCTTTATCCAATCCCCTTTCCTTTCTATAAATCAATGCTTCACGACTCATTGAACTTGCGTATATCCTTTTTAAAGAGTTTATAAAGTCTTTATAACGCTTCTCAGTGGATCCAGAAATTGCACAGAAAAAGCTTTCATATTTACCAGCAAATGCATTCCCAAATCCATCTTCCAGAAGTGAGCTTGATCTAATTACTATAGGGTATTGACCAAAGTAATT
>JAINCL010000084.1:0-7168 GCA_036574145.1 Deferribacterales bacterium
AGCTATGGAGCTTGCAAAAAGGGAAGCTGAAACTGAAGAGCTAAATAAAAAGAAAAAGATGGTTAAGGAAGAAAGTATTGAAGATATTTTAAATGATGCTGTCAAACAGGCAGAAGATAAGATAAATCATAATGCTGAACATGTGGATCAGAACGATCTTGATGCACTAATAGCTATGGAACTTGCAAAAAGGGAAGCTGAAACTGAGGAGATGATCAGACGTAAGAAAGAGGCTGAAAAAAAAAATAATTTAGTAGATGGTATAGATTTAGAAAAAAAAAATGAACCTTTAACAGAAGAGCCATCTAAAACAGAGACTAAAGCGACAAGCCTGGTTGTTGAGGTTGACTCTATTGCAGAAATTAGAGAGTTGGCAAAAAAGATCATCAAAGGTGAAGAAAAAGATATATCGATAGATATTAAGGGTGAACTTGGGGAAATTATCAGGTTAATTCAAAATACCAAATCGAAAGTAGATAGTTTAGAACCTAATTTAGAAAAATCCACAGAAACAGTCCCAACAGTTAGTAAAACTTTAGAATTTGTTAATAATACAACCGAAGAAGCTACATATAACCTTATTCAACACTGTGATGAATTAAGCTCTCTATATTCTGAATTAAGTGAAAGATTTAGAGAAGTGGAAAAACTCTTAGAAAGTCAAAACAGAGATGCCACTTTACAAAAAATCGAAGAGATTGAAGAGCTGATTTCAAAAGCTGAAGAATTAGGTTTTAATATACTTCAAGCTCTGGAATTTCAAGACATTACCGAACAGAAGATCAATAAAGTTATAAAAAATGTAGAGGAGATTGGAGCAAGACTTGGTTCAATACTCGGTTACGTAGTTGCTACAAAAGGTTTGGATGAAGAAGGAGAAAAAGCATCTCAGGACGATATCGAAAAACTATTAAGTGACTTCGGCTTAAATTAAAAAAGGCTGGTTTTCCAGCCTTTTGTTATTATAACCCCAATATATTATATCCACTATCAACATATAGAATATCGCCTGTAACACCACTTGCCAGATCGCTACATAAAAATAATGCAGCTTTTGCCACATCCTCCTGAGTAACATTCTTTTTAAGGGGAGCTCTTTCTTCAATCTGAGCCAATATAGACTTAAATCCAGATATACCACTTGCGGCAAGTGTTTTAATCGGACCCGCTGATATGGCATTGACCCTAACACCTTTAGCACCAAGATCATTGGCAAGATATCTAACGGAAGACTCAAGAGCTGCTTTGGCTACCCCCATTACATTGTAATTCTGAACAACTTTAACAGAGCCATAATAAGTAAGGGTAATAACTGAAGCAGATTCACTAAACATAGGTTCAAAAGCTTTACATAAAGCAACCAACGAATAGGCAGATATATCCATGGCAATTTTAAAAGCCTCTCTGGGGGTATCCACAAATCTACCTTTCAAAGCCTCTTGTGGTGCATAAGCAACGGAATGAATAAGGATATCCACCTTATCAAACTTTTCCTTAGCAACAGTTACAACATCATTAATATCCTCGTCTTTTGACACATCACACTGGACACAGAATGCCCCTCCAAGCTCTTCTGAAATAGGTTCGACTCTCTTTTTAAGTGCTTCCCCTGCATAGGTAAAACCTAAGTTTGCCCCATTCTCTTTAAACAATTTTGCAATGGCATAAGCTATCGACTTATCATTTGCTACACCAAATACCACAACATTTTTACCTTTTAATAACTCCATAATCACTCCTTATAACTGATTTATTAAACTCCAAATATTATCTATTTTAAAAAAATGTACCCCCAGTTCATCAAGGGTTGTTGGTGCAAATATATTCCTTATATTAAGTTTTACAGCTTCGTTGATCCTACTTTTGAGATTAGAGACATTTCTAACTTCTCCAGTTAGACTAACCTCACCTATAAATATAGATGATTCAGGAAGTGGTTTGTTCTTAAATGCCGAAATAAGTGAGGCACAAATAGCAAGATCAGCTGCAGGTTCATTGATTTTAAGACCACCAGCAATATTCAGATATATATCATGATTACCAATATTAAGTCCACCTTTCTTTTCCAAGATAGCAGCTATCATATGTAATCTATTTACATCATAACCATTGGCATTCCTTTTAGAAAAATTAAAAAAAGTTGGAGCCACAAGAGATTCAACCTCCACCAGAAAAATCCTTGTTCCCTCCATAACGCTTGAAAGAGCCCTTCCGGGAGAATTACTTGTGTTATTTAATAACTCTTTATAACTTATCTCCTTGAGCCCACTATCCTGCATTTCAAAAAAGCCAACTTCATTGGTAGGTCCAAAACGGTTTTTAACCGATCTTAAAATCCTTATACCTCTGCTGTAATCACCTTCAAAATACAAAACCGTATCAACAAGATGCTCTAAAACCTTAGGACCTGCAATTGCACCATCCTTAGTAACCTGCCCTATTATAAAAACAGTTGTACCTTTTGATTTAGCAATTTCAACGAGTTGCTGTGTAAGATATTTTATTTGGCTGACAGTCCCGGCTGCAGAGGTTATATCTTCTGAATAAAAAGTCTGTATAGAATCAAAAATTGCATAATCATAAAAATCACTCTTTAACAGATCAGATACCACTTCAAAACTGTTGGTAGAAACTATATCCATATCGGAATCGTTTACACCTAATCTTTGAGCTCTTATCTTAATCTGTGTAGCAGACTCTTCACCTGAGCAATAGGCAACTTTTTTGTTAAGTTTTGATAAGATTGAAGCAATCTGTAACATTATAGTAGATTTCCCTATCCCCGGTTCTCCACCTATTAAAATCACAGACCCTTTTACAATACCACCACCCAAAACCTGGTCAAACTCTTTAATCTCGGTTTTAAATCTATCTACCTCTATACCTTTAATATCTTTTAATTTTACAACTTGATAATCTCTTACTTTAGCTGATAAGGTTTGTGTAGATTTATCTTCCAACTCTTCCACAAAACTATTCCAGCTGCCACATTCTGGACACTTTCCAATCCACTTTGGAGAGACAGCTCCACACTGATTACACACAAAGTAAGTTTTATTTTTCCCCATCCAGATCCTCAAGAAATTCTGTAATCTCTATGGCTTTCGGGTAATATTTAATATTTAAATGTTCATACGCCATCTTTGTGGCAATTCTCCCTCTTGGTGTTTTTTTGATAAACCCCCTAAATATTAGGTAAGGCTCTATAACATCCTCCAATGTATCCCTCTCCTCTGATAAAGTGGCAGACAAAGTATCTAAACCCACAGGACCACCATCGTATTTATCTATTATCGTTTTAAGATATAATCTATCAGACTTATCTAAACCTTCTTGATCTATTTCAAGCCTCTCCAAACCGAATTTTGCAATTTCCCCCGTTATGATACCATTATTCATAACCTGGGCAAAATCTCTGATCCTCCTTAAAATTCTATGGGCTATTCGTGGCGTACCTCTACTCCTTCTGGCTATCTCACCTGAAGCTTCCTCATCAACCACACAGTTTAAAATTTTTGCTCCACGGGTAATGATATGTACCAACTCTTCCTGGGAATAAAAGTCCAATTTAAAAACCATCCCAAATCTATCCCTGAGAGGTGAAGTTAATAAACCTATTCTCGTTGTTGCACCCACTAAAGTAAATTTTGGCAGATCTATCTTAATTGTTCGAGCAGAAGGACCCTGACCGATCACAATATCAAGCTGAAAATCCTCCATTGCAGGATATAATATCTCCTCAACACTGGAATGAAGCCTGTGTATCTCATCTATAAAAAGTACATCACCTTCAGATAAATTGGTAAGAATAGCAGCCAGATCTCCAGGTTTTTCAATCACAGGACCACTTGTGGCTTTGAGGTTTACATTCATTTCATTTGAAATGATATTGGCGAGGGTTGTTTTACCCAATCCTGGCGGTCCATAAAACAAAGTATGATCCAGAGGTTCAGACCTCATCTTTGCTGCATCAACAAATATCTTAAGATTTTCAATAATCTTCTTCTGCCCAACATATTCATCAAACCTTTTGGGTCTAATATGTTGTGTCACTAAGTCTTCATTAAGTTTATCTTTAGAAAATAGTTCATCCATACCTATAAATAATACTCATTTTGAACAAAAAATCAAATGGATTTATTCCATTCACAAACAAATAGTATAGATTAACACTAAAATCATTAATTAACTCTTGCATAAATTATAATTTTCTATATTATATTTATCGGAGTATTATGGCTGAAAAATATCCAATTACCCCAGCAATTAGATTTTTGAAAAGTAAAAATGTAGATTTCATACCCCATCTTTACGAATATGAAGAGAAAGGTGGCACAAAGTTATCATCGAAAAAATTGGGGGTCGATGAACATATTGTAATTAAAACAATTGTTTTAGAAGATGATAACAAAAAACCTTTGATAGTGTTGATGCATGGGGATATGGAAATCTCCACTAAAAATCTTGCCCGTTTTCTCAATGTAAAAACGGTAACCCCATGTTCACCTGATACCGCTACCAAACATACAGGTTATTTAGTAGGCGGGACATCACCATTTGGGACTAAAAAGAACCTACCAATATATGCTGAGAAAACGATATTCGATCTTGATAAAATATTTATTAATGGTGGAAAAAGAGGGTTCTTGATAGAGATATCACCATCGGTTATAAAAGATCTACTTTCCCCAATATTAGTTGAGG
The DNA here is from genome assembly GCA_036574145.1 of Deferribacterales bacterium. Lineage (GTDB taxonomy): Bacteria > Chrysiogenota > Deferribacteres > Deferribacterales > Calditerrivibrionaceae > Calditerrivibrio. The sequence continues at coordinate 4,705 of JAINCL010000084.1, forward strand.
TTGCATATAAATGACTAAAGGGTTAATTATATTTGATATGGATGGCACTTTAATCGATAGTAGTGTAGATATAACTATTTCTGTTAATTATGTAAGAAAACATTTTGGATTACCAAAGCTTGATATCCCAACAGTTGTCGATATTATTAATGGGAAAAGGGAAGAGCTTGCATATAATCTATATCAAGTTAGAGAATATACTTCTACCCATAGAAAATTATTTGAAGAACATTATATTGAGCAATGCACTAAAAATACCTATGTTTATAAAGGGGTTGAAGAGCTTTTAAAGGAGTTGAAATCTTTAGGTTATACACTATCTGTGGCAACAAACGCTTATACAAAATTTGCAGAAAAGATGTTAACCCATCTAAATATAGATCGATATTTCGATTTAATAGTAGGAGCATGTAAAGTAGAAAAGCCTAAACCAAACCCCGATATGTTATTTCATATCATGGGAAAATTTTCAAACAGTTCAATAAATATTATGGTTGGTGATAACCATACCGATGTATACGCTGCAAAAAATGCAAATATCGATATGGTATTTGCCGGTTGGGGATTTGGAAAAATAGAAAACTATGCTGATGTAACTTTTGTAGCCAAAACCCCCTACGATATGCTTAATTATATAGTTTAGATCTATTTTTTTATAATCGTTGAAACCGCAATCGCCGCTATCCCCTCTTCTCTTCCAGTAAAACCCATCTTTTCTGTGGTTGTAGCTTTAATCGTTATATCACAATAATCTATACCTATAATATCTGAAATCCTTTTCCGCATCTCAGGTATAAAATTTTTTAATTTCGGTTTTTCAGCGATAATTTCAGCGTCAATATTGGAGATTATAAAACCACAATCTTTTACTAACTTCACAGAATCCCTTAAAAGCACTGTTGAATCTATATCTTTATACTTATTGTCACTATCTGGATACAACTGCCCGATATCTTTACCCAACGCAGGTCCCACCAGTGAATCGATTATTGCATGTATAAGCACATCAGCATCACTATGACCAAGAAGTCCATACGCATAAGGGATCTCAATCCCACCTAAAACCAGTTTTCTATCTTTGACAAATCTATGGGCATCAAAACCTATCCCTGTCTTTATCTTCACTTCTTATCTTCCTTTTCACTTTTTGAATCGTCTTGTTTGTCATCTCCAAAATCGATTGTTAAATCCAAAGTAAAATCTATACACCTTGAAGGATCTTTAATGGAGAATTTCTTATTACATGTCCCACGCCATGCACAGATTGAACAAGAGGGCTTAATTTTTTTAGATTCCATACATACTCCTAACTAGTTTTCAATAATCTAAATCCATCAATAAAAAAAGTCAATACCAACATCAACTTAAATAATTTAAACTTGTTTTACAACAACCCTTTACTTTTTAATGTTTCATTCACCCCTTAATGCAAAAATAGGATCTGTTTTGGAAGCAGAAAAAGAGGGGTAAATCCCTGCAAAAATACCCACAATAATAGCGAGAGTACTTGAAAATAAGATACCATAAAATGAGAAAGCAAATGGTAAATTTGCCACTTTAAACACTATGACACTAACAATAATTCCTATAATAATACCCAAAAAACTACCTAAAATGCCTATTATCCCAGATTCCAATAAAAACTGGCGAAATATATCCTTCCTCCTTGCTCCAACAGCCCTCCTAATACCAACCTCTGTCCTTCTTAAACTAACAGACAAAACCATAATAGAAAATATACCAAGACCTCCTATAAGATAAGAGATACCAGCAGTAACCATCCCGAGAAAAGAAACTATCCGAACAGTATCGTTCTGTATTTTTAACACATCCACAGGATTTATAATTGTAAAATCATCTTTAGCATCACCATACAACCTGTGATTTTCACGCAGTATCTTGGTAATTCCTGATTTTATATACTCAAAATTATCCCAATTATCTATCAACACTTCAAATCCATCAATGGAACTAAGATTTGCAGCACGTCTCATAAAAGTATTTAAAGGTATATAAATCATATCATCCATATTTGTTCCATTGAGATCAGAACCCTTTTCCTCTAAAACACCAACCACTTTAAATGGGGCACGATATATTAATATGTATTTACCCTCAGCACTTTCACTACCAAATAGCTTCTTCTTCACTTCACTACCAAGCACACAGACCTTTTCCACATTTTCGTCATCTTCACCATTTAAAAATCTACCTTCTACAATATTGAAATTTTTCAATCTGAAATAATTTTGTTGAACCCCTAATATATTAGTAGTTATATTATTCATCTCATATCTTACAGAACCGTTACGCTTAACAAAAGAGGAGACATCTTTAACACCGATTACATTTCTCTTAACCATCTCTGCATCAGTAACTTTCATAGTCTTAGCTATCTCAAAACCACCTACCTTGCCAACCCTTGCTATCCTACCAGACGCTACAGTTATAGTATTTTCCCCAA
>JAINCL010000013.1:0-4086 GCA_036574145.1 Deferribacterales bacterium
AAAACTCTCTATAAGTTCACCTCCAACCTCATAACAATATTCGCATATACCTGGTCCAATAACAACTTTTAATACCGTATCATTTACCTTATAAAAAAGTTCAAGGGCATTTTCTATTATCCCTAAAAAAATAGATCGCCATCCACAATGGAGATTAGCCAGATAATTTTCACCCACAACCTGCACATTAAAACAGTCTGCAGTTTGAATACCTGTAAAAATATCAGGTAAGTTTGTAAAAAAACCATCCCCCTCTTCCAATTGATATGAATAGGTTTTGATGTTTATGATTTTTGAGGAATGTATCTGTTTTGAAATTATAATTTTTTTCAGTTTGAATATCTCTTTAATTAAATCATAATTTTTATGACAAAGTAAATCATCAGTAAAATACCCTAAATTAAGTGTATTATATGGTAAGGTACTACAACCACTGTATCTTGAAGTGGTTAAACTTAAAAATCTACCCTCTAAAGATGACGGCTTTATATACATTATCCCCTTATAGCTGCCAAGCACTTTTCAAATTCCTTTATTAAAATCTCTTTTTTTATATTAGGTTCAATCATATTCTCCCATGGTAATTCATCTGTAGTACTGTACATCTTATATATATATTCATTATTGTATTCTTTTATACTATTTTTAACATCAAACCGATTTTTTATCAATAAATTATAAAACTGACCTATATCTTTTCCAGCCTTAGCAATTGTTGTCTGCAAAACAGCATCGTTATAAGACATTATATTAACTTTCACATTGGGTATTTTGTTTAAATTTTTTAAATATTTCAACTTTTTGTTATATTTATCTTTAGATTCAATCGGGAAAAATTGTAATGGTGTAAATGGTTTAGGATTAAAAATATTAACTGAAACTTTAATTTTTCCTAACCTATTAAATCTTTTACGTTGAACATCTCTAAATAGATTACTTATCTCTCCTACCCTTTCCACTATCTCTTTTATATCCTCAATAGTTTCTTCATGAAAACCGAACATATAATAAAGCTTTAGATTTTCTATACCCACAGATGCTATTAATTCAACAGCATTTAAAATATCATTTTTTACAATATCTTTAGCTATTAATTTTTTTAACCTTTCCGATGCCACCTCTTCAGCTATGGTAATACTTCTTACTCCTAAACTTTTCAAATTTTCCAATAATTTGAAATTAAGAGAGTCTATCCTCAAAGATGATATTGAAATTGTCAATTTTTTATCTATCATCCACTGCAACAGACAATCTAAATTTGATATATCACCGAATGCTGCACTGATAATCCCTATATGATCACTGAATCGGTGCCTTTCTATAATATCAATTACTTTATTAATATCGATTTTCCTATAAGGTCTAAGATTGTAGCCTGTAGTACAGAACCTACAATTATATTTACAACTTTTAGAGGCTTCAATCAAAAATGTATTTTCAAACTCACCTTTTACAGTTTTTATTGTGGAATAGATCGGCTTCCCAGAAGAATCTATTATCGGTTTTGTAAGTTGACCTAAGTTATTTGGAAATACATATATTAAATCCTTTAATTCATTTAAAAAATCATCTTTATTTTCAAATTTGACAAATATTTTAGTTATATCTACAAGCATAGGTCTGAAATCACCTAAAAGTTGAACATCTACAATATCTTTCAAAATATTGGGATTTATAACCCCCAAAACTCCACCAGAAATTATAGGAGCATACCTATAATCTCTCTCATCCTTAAAAATAGGTATTTTTTGGCTATGGAGAAATTTAATAAGATTAAGTACATCATCTTCATAATTTATACTTATGGCAATAATATCAAATTCGTTAAGAAAACGTTGATTTTCTATAGAAAGGTTATCTTCATAATAATCTAAAACAAACCTTTCGCAACAAAGACCTTTTATTTTATTTAATTCATTCCATACAAACTGAAACCCTAAGTTCTGAATAGCTATATCATATCTATTGGGATATATTAGCGCTACCTTTACCTTTCCATTCTTAGGTTTTACACCCTCTTCAGCTAATATATTTCTATAATGAGCTATTACTTCCCATTTTTCCATTATCTATCTACTACTTGACATCCCCATTCTTTAAGATGGGTTTTAATAAATTCAATCACTTCTCTATGCTCCTCATCACCTCTCCCTTCAACCTTAATAGGTTTACCAAAAAGGAATTTCATATCTAACTCAGGTCTTATTTTCCCAAAATCTTTTATAATTTTCCCATTTGTCCACGCATCTGTTTTTAAAGCTATAGGGATTAACGGAACACCAGCTTTTTTTGCCAATTTAACACCCATTGAATTAAATTGTTTCTCATCAAATACTGGTGTTCTGGTTGTCTGAGGGAAAATAGTAACAGAAATACCTTTTGCCAGTTTTTCCACACCTTTTTCCATAACGATTTTGAAGTCTTCTCTTGGATTATCACGGGTTACAACAATAGGATCAATTGCATTTAATATATCTTTAAAAAAAGGTATCTTTAATAAACTCTCTTTGAGAACAAAAGTCATAGGTTTTATAGAAGATATAATAGATGGCAGTAAAAAAGTCTCAGCAGTGCTCATATGATTTCCTACAAATACTGCTGGTCCTTCAAAGCTTGTGAGATTTTTAATACCATCAATGTTAACCTTAATTCCTGACCTTTCAATAATATCCAATGCCCAAAAACTACTATAAACCCATGCAGTATTATCATATTCCCCTCGTATAGCTTTTTTATGTCCACCATATACAAGTGAAAGAATTCTTATGTAAAAATATAAAGTAGGAAACAGTTTTGATACCAAAGGTCTCTCTTTTTCTGTTGTCCTGTAACTTCCATCTTTGAATAGATAATCTAATTTAAATACCATAATAACCTCAAATTTAGTTTTTGTTTTTATAAATAAATATTATATCTTTCGTCAAGAGATTTGTTAATGAATTAAGTGGCTTGATTTTTTTATATATTTACTTTATAGAAATATTAGAGGTGAATTTTGGTAGAGATTATTCAGGAAGTAGATGAAATTTATAAAATTGTAATGACCCCAGAAGAAAATTTTAATATTCTTAATCCAGAGACGATTAAATCCTTGATCGATGCATTCGAAAAGATATCTAAAACAGAAGCAAAGATAATTAGAATTTATGGAGAAGGGGGCTCTTTTGCCGTTGGTGCAAATATAAAACAGATGCTTGAATATGATGGATATGAAGCGAAGGGTTTTTCGATACTTGGTAATAAATTATTCAAACTAATGAGTGACATACCACAAATTATTATTGCTGAAATTGATGGTTTTTGTATGGGTGGTGGAGTTGATTTTGCTTCTGCTGCTGATTTTAGGTTTGCCACATATAACAGTAAATTTGCTCATCCAGGATCTATTTTAGGTATTATCACAGGTTTTGGGGGCACTCAAAGATTACCTCGTCTTATGAAGCAAAGTAGTATATATAAAATGTTCATATTAGGTGAAAGATTTGATGCGAAATTTATGTATGAAAGTAGGTTTTTGTATAAACTATTTGATAGTTATGACGAAATGAGTAGTTTTTCATTAAATTTAGCCCAAAAGATTGCCAAAAAAAATAAACTTTTTATTAATGATCTTAAGAAACACAAATATTGGAGCCATTAGATGACTATTATTGTGGATGGCCATTCACTTGCATATAAAATATTTTATAAAACCCCTCTACTTTTCAATTCTAAAAAAATACCCACTTCCCTTATACATTCATTTTTGAATACCATATTAACTATACAGGAGAAATTTCAACCTAACAGATTAATTGTTGTATTCGATTCAAAAGGTAAAACAGAAAGACATCATATGCTTGAAGATTATAAAGCCAATAGGCAAGCAACGCCCAATGATCTTATAATTCAGGTTGAATATCTAAAAAAAATTCTACCTGGTTTAGGGATCAAAGTCTATGCTAAAGAAGGTATAGAAGCAGATGATATTATCTATACTCTTGCAACAAATAGTAATGATGAAACATTAATAGTCACTAAAGATAAAGATCTTGCCCAGATGGTGTCTGATAAAATTAAAATTTTAGATTATGTTACAAATGAAGT
>JAINCL010000085.1:0-4736 GCA_036574145.1 Deferribacterales bacterium
ACACCAAGTGTAGCAAAGAAGTTATCACCTACTATCGGCTGATGATAATATGCTTCATATGCACTACCACGAGTAGACAGCTTAGATGCATCATATGTAGCTATGAATGGAAGCCAATATCTACTACCCCAGTTATATTCTACACCAAGTTTACCTTTTGTAAATGGTAAAGCTGGAGTCATAACCCCAAGCCATGCAGAATAACCTGTCCTTGATTTACCATCAAGCATCTGATCTTGACCCATAAACTGATACATTGGATTATTAGATCTGCCTGTTGGATGTGTTTTACTCATAGAATATGATGCAAACCAATCAAATCCGAAAGTCTTACCCTGAAGAAGTATTGTATGAAGATCTATATCACCAACTTTACTTGTAGGCTCAATCCTTGATATATAACCACCAAAATTAGGTACTAAAACATATGTAGGGTTAGAACTATTATCATACCCACCACTTCTTACAAAAAATGGGAATACAGAAGTCCCTACAAATCCGTCTGTTATACCTTCACCATGTGCATAGTTATACCATACTTTATAATCATCATTATCAAAGCCTTTAATTATCAAACCATAAAAATGTACATCATTAACATCTGTTGTTGAATTCAGCGAATTATATGTACCGTATTGACCTTCAAATCCTTGTCCATAGCAGAATTTAATACTTAATCCAGGAACCCCTGTAAGCTCTTCAAGGTCAAATCCAAGAGAACCACCATCAAAGTTCATCTGAATAATAGATGCCACAGGTGAACCACCCAATACTGCATTCTCATGGTTTTCCATACCAGGTCCATAGGCTGCTGGTCTTCTACCAAGTGAGAAATGCCATGGTACAGAACCTATATTGTTAGAATATACAAAGTATGCCCTTTCAACATGAATTTTATCATCTCCCGGAACCTGACCTGAATTCATATCCATATTCATACTGCTCATTGTTCCATTAAAGAAATGCTCTGATATAGATTCCCCATAGGTTTTGAACATTACAAGACGACCAGTAAATGAAAGATTTTCATTGACCTTACTGCTCATTCTAACTCTGAGCCTATTGGTCATAAAAAAATCGTTATTGGAATTATATTTTTTAACTTTTGATTGGTCATAAAAACCTTGAGCTGCAAATATTGTGCCATAATTTTGTAGAGTTGCAGGAGTATTAGAACCATCATTGAAAACTGCATAAGTACTTGTAATTGATCCAGGTGCAAAAGTATACATGGCACCATTTGCAATATTATTCATCATATTATTCAAATTATTTTGTAGTTTACTATTTAGCCCTCTAACATCTTTAAACTGCATACTATCCAACCTCGTAGTAAACTCTATTCCGAGACTGACTTTGTCGGTTACGGTATGTTGCTGCATTTTAGAGATATCTTTGGACATATCGTCCACTTTTGATTGAAGCTCTGCGATTTGAGCTTTTAACGCTCCAAGATCAACATCCTGTGCAGAAGCCAAAGTAGCTGTGCAGATCAAACCTGCTGCCATTAAAGCAATTAACTTTTTCATAAATCCTCCATATAGTATTTTTTAAATAGACAAATAAACCTATATATAGGTTATTAAAAACTCTTTTACTAAATATAGCATACTCATCAAATAGGGTTAAAAATTAAAAAAAAGGAGAGTGGAAACCTCTCCTATTTATTTTTTCTAACCGCAAGTTTCTGGCTGGTCAGAGTCCATTGCATGGTCTCTTAAATACTGGAAGATATTATCAGTACTTACTTTACCAGCAGCATGTTTCTTCACGCATGCATTAATTTTACCTTTAAGAGCATCCCACTGCTTCTGTGTCTTAGTAGTAGGGCTAAGTTCTGGAACACCTGCTTTAGAACCGTCATGGCAAGCTGTCCTACACCATTTTTTCCACTCTCTTTTACCTTTTCTTGCATCGCCTGCAGCAAATGCAGCAGTTACAGCAAATGCAGCGATCAAAGCAATTGCAACTAATTTTTTCATATCTAACCTCCTTTATTTAGCCATATCGGCTTTTTTATATCTTATTTACTATATTCCAATTTTAAAATATTCCTTTTCTAAAAAATCTATATTCTCGCTTAATTCCTTTATACCTTCCCTCAAAAGCTGAGCCACATTTTTATACAGATTGAGCTTTGATCCATTTTCTACCTTTTCAGAAAATTGATCCAGCATCGGGTTTATATAATCCGATAAAACTTTTTTTACAATACTTAATTTATTAGCTTCACCTTCATCCATTTTTGAAAAAAGCATACTCAAAAATTCAAGCATTATATATATGTTATCCTCGATATCCTTTAAATCATCTTTAATGGCAAATCCCTCTCCAGCCATGAACATTCTCAATTCCACTGTAGAATCTCTAAGTAACAATTTCTCTTTAGAAGTATATACAGAAGAGTATAAAGGTGCTATCACGCCACCAAGATTTGCCTCGAATAATCTTATATACTCCACTTCCATATCTTCACGATTAGGTAGTTCTCCACCCTTTATACCATATAATTCAAGCAAATTATTAAAATTTTCATAAAACTCTTTGATTAATTTATACACATTTTCATTGGGATATCTAAGCATTAGAGACAGGCATGCCAAAATATCAGAATAGTAGAGCATCAAACTTTTTATATCTTCTTTCTGTCCATTCATCTCTTCCATATAATAAATACCATTAATCAACGTCTACCTCGTTTATTTTATATCGCCTATTATAATCCATTTTTTTTATTTGTAAAGATTTTTTTGTATACAATATACAATTTAAATTTAGTCATATACAACAAAATGTGTAAAATATACGTTTCTTATGACTTCTTTGCCGTAATAGCTATTAAGATAATTTTTTATCTTTAGTTTTATCTCCTCTTTGGCAGCTGGGCTTTGAACCTCCTTTGTATCCATCAAAAGCTCTGATATCATCGCCGTTATCTTTTTTCTATCGGCATCCACTTCGAGTGCAGATTTATCATCAGATATCTCAAGCATAAGATTGATATTTGCAGATTTAAAATTAGCATTATTTCCACTGATTATTACACCCTCTATTTTGACTTTAGGGTAGTTATACTCCATGAAGTTAGACACAATTTTGTCTTTATAAATAATAAAAATAACTATACTTAATAAGATAAACCAACCTATAACTTGAAATACGATCTTATAATTATTCATAATTTCATTATAATTAATTTACTCGATAAATCAATATTATTTTGAAGCCTCTAAGTGAGTGTAATGACAGTGAGAAGATATTCCTTAGTATTTTCAACCTCATCACTTAGCTCATCTGCATTGTTCTTAACCGATTCTGTATTACCTTTTTCCAAATCTGTCTTAATTTTACCCATTAATTACATTACTTTTTTCAGGGAAGTATCTAAATCTTTGAGATTTTCAGATTCTATTTTATTCTTTATTATGTCAAATGATCTTATAGCCTCTTCTACAAAAACATATCCTTTTCTTACACGTTCAATATTATTTTCTTGTTCATTTTTGTTGTCGATGGTTTGTAACACTATAAGGATATTATCGTATGCATTTGTAACATTACGATAAAACGTAAACATATTTTCTACAGATTTCATCTTTTCTTTGTAAATATTTTCCACGAAGAAGTAGTTCTTTTTAATCTGTAAGAAAGAATAAAATGAAACTCCTACTATTAAAACTAAGAAAATGAAAAATGAAACTGCCAAACGCACTCTGACAGACATAAATAAACCTCCAAACTTTTTTGTGGATCAAAATTATAGCACCTTATTTATAAGGTGCAATAAAAAAGGCTGTGTTGCCACAGCCCTTAGATATATTTAGCAAATTAATCCCTCTGTGGTTTCCAGCCAGCAAATATAGAGCTTATCTCACCAGATTGTGTTTTAAAATCTGACAATACTGCACTATAAATATGGTTTATAAAAAATCCCCATATTAAGAACATTACAAGATGATGGAAAAATCTGATCCATTGGTTGCCACCAAAGTAAAATATCCAGCTTGTCAAAGCGTAAAGGGTACTATCTGGGTTTGCCTGTGCCCATAATGCAAATCCTGATATAATCTGGAATATGAATAGGTTAAATAGTACAATATATGCCATCAAAGCCACAGGGTTGTGTCCCAATGTATGTATAGGATTTTTCTCAAGGAAGGTATAATATTTAAGCCAGCTAAACAGTATTCTCCTATCCTCTTTCTTAAATGGGTTAGCAAAAGATCTCCAGCTCGCAAATTGATTACCTACAAATAACCAGTATAGCCTTATTAGTACACTAATCGAAAATATTACACCTGTAAGGTAATGTATATATCTTACATTTCCCATTATGTATGGTGCATAATAGGAATCGTGTGTTACGATAAATGGTTTATGGATATAATATCCGGTTAATGATAGTATAATGATGGAAAATACATTTATCCAGTGTGTTATTCTTACTGGACCTTCCCATACATATACGAATCGTTTTGCTGCACAATATTGATTATTTGTCATACAGTCCTCCTAAAGCACCTTGACCTTAGATTGCAACTCCCCTTTTTCATCATATACATGTACAGCACAAGCAAGGCATGGGTCAAAGGAATGTATAGTTCTTAATATTTCAAGGGGCTTTTTAGGATCGGCAATAGGTGTACCTAATAACGATTCTTCATACTGTCCCCTTACCCCTTTGGCATCTCTTGGAGAGGCATTCCATGTAGATGGTACAACTGCCTGATAATTTT
>JAINCL010000086.1:0-7255 GCA_036574145.1 Deferribacterales bacterium
CCTTAAAAAGCAGGGTAAAAAAATTTTACTAATAGACCCAATAAAAAATAAAACAGCAAGACTTGCTGATGATTATCTAAAAATTGAACCAGCCACAGATGCATTTTTGGTAAATGCCATATTAAAACAATTGGGGCTTATTCAAACAGAAGAATCGCTGAGTGAACTTTTAAAAATTTGTAATATAAACATAGATCAGTTTGAAACAGCTTTAAAATATATCACAAATGGTAAAACAGCGATTATTACAGGTTATGGTTTACAAAGATATTCCAATGGTAAAAATATAGTTCAATGGATAAACCGCCTTGCATATTTAACAAACAATTTAGATAATTTATACTATTGTACATCTTCCAAAGAAGGTTTACCAAAACCACCAATAAATAACCCAACAATAAATATATCTGAACTACTTGAAAAACTGGAAAATAACTTTTTCCATATGGCAATTATCGTTGCTTCTAATCCGATTATCTCATACCCTTCTAATAACAGATTAAAAAATGCTTTCAAACAATTAGAACATCTAATCGTCGTAGACACAAACAAGACTGAAACAGTATCAATAGCATCAGATTTTATAAAAGTTGGAGGGATGTTTGCACAAAAAGATATTTCTGGAAGCTATTTCTATCCAGACAGGATAATAATCAGGGATAAAATTATAAACCACCTCTCCGATTATGATGCTGCTGTTTTAGTTGCACAAAACCTCTCAATAAACTTAACATTGGATATTCCAACAATACCAGAAAATAAAGTAGACTCAAAAAAAAGTTATTCAATGAGATATTTGCCCCTAATTTTACCTAAAAAAGAACATGGATTAAGACTCATAACCAGATCCCACTATTCATATTTAAACTCTCAACATTTTGGAGATTTTAAAGCAAACTTTCTCTACATATCCCCCACAGATGCAGAAAAATATCATCTAAAAGATGGGGATACGGTTTTAATAAAAGGTAATAATGAAAAAGCAACTGCTAAAATTCAGATTACAAATGATTTAGGTGAGGGGTATATATTTGCCTACAAATGTCAAAAATTTATTGAAGGCGACCCAAACCTTTTTACAAAGTTTATACCAACAGACTCTAAAACAGGTATAGCCCTGTACGATACATTTGTAGAATTGGAGAAATTGTAAATCACTTACTCTCTTTAGGCTTCAATACATATATTGTCTTAGGTTTTTTAAAAATATCGGCACCTCTAAGTATATCCTCAATTGTGAGAGATTTAATAATCTCTATGTACTTATTAAGATAGTGAGTACCAAGGCCCAAATTGGTAAAAAATGCGTTATACCATGAAATTTTTGAATTTGTCTGAGCCTCAGACAATACTTTACCTAAAATATAATTTTTATTAGCTTCTAAATCAGCCTCTGAAATATACTGCACAATATTTTTGTTGATGCTATCCATAGTTTTTATTGCATCTTCTACATTTTCATATTGAAGACCAATATAAGCTACAAACCTTGAACTACACAATCTTGAAGGGTAAAATGATCCCACAGCATAAGCATACCCTTTATCCTTTCTCAATATATTGAAATATTTTGAACTCATACCACCACCTAAAATATCCGATAACAGTTTTATGGCGTGATAATTTTTATCATTTGCCGATGGAGCGTTATAACCGATAAACAGTTTAGCTTGCTTTATCCTATCATGCTCTTCCACAACATAGTTGTCATATTTAATCTCAGAACCCTCACAATTCATCACAAATGATGATTCTCCATCAGGTACTTTTTCAAAAATATTTTTAATTTCATCTAATAATTTATCATCAAAATTTCCTGCAACGGAAACAATAATATCTTTCCCTTTGAGAAGGTTCTTGTAATAATCTCTTAAATCATTTAAACCAATTTTAGAAACAGTCTCCATAGTACCAAACGTTTCCTGACTATATACAAAATTACCATAAGTCGCTTTATTAAAACCTATTGCTGCTACACTATTTGCATTATCTCTGGAACTTTTTATACGGTTTAGTTGAATATTCTTCTCTATTTCAAATACTTTATCATCAAACTTAGGACTATTTATGAAAATATCGAGATCATGCAGTATCTTGTGGGCAAATTCCGTAACCACGGAAAACCCCATTTCACTATAATCATTTGATATCGATGTGTAAATGGCACCACCATAATACTCTGTAGAATCTAATATATCATTACTCCTAAGCCACACATTACTAAATAACTCACCAATACCATAGTTATTACTATTCTCTCTAAACAAGCCCCCTTTTATCATTAAAGTAAGTGATACTGTTTGGGTATGTTCCCTTTTCTCAACTATAAGATTAACACCATTTTTAAGTATCATAGACTCTCCCGCATAAATATTACTACAAAAAAAAGATATAAATAATAATAACAATATTCTCATAATTTCCTCTAGATAATTTTAAACATAAAGATATGTAACCATCAAATTAGTTCAATATCTTTACTCTTCTACCATCAATAAGCACTTTATCATTAACTATAAGATCTATTGCCTTTGAATATATAATATGTTCCTTTTCCAAAATCCTTTTAGATAATGTTTCAACAGTATCATCATCCTTTACTTCAACCACCTCTTGCAATATTATAGGTCCATGATCAACCTTTTCATCCACAAAATGCACCGTACACCCAGTGTATTTCACCCCATACTCTAAAGCTTGTTTTTGTGCATCAAGACCGGGGAAACTTGGCAATAATGAGGGATGAATATTGATTATCCTATTTTGGAAACTATCTACAAAAACTTTAGTTATTATCCTAATATACCCTGCAAGACAAACGAGATCCACAGATCTATCTTTTAAAACAGACACGATTTTTAAATCAAACTCTTCTCTTGAACTGAATTGTTTAGGATCCAAAAAAACGGCATCAATACCAGCTTCCTTTGCAAAAAGATAACCTGGAGCATCAACTTTATTACTGATAACAACAGTTATCTCTGCATTTTTAATAACACCAGATCTAATATTTTCATAAATCTTTATAAAATTACTCCCCCTGCCACTTAATAAGATACCTAACCTTCTCAAAAATCTACTCCTTTTATTCTAATATTACCTGTATCGTTTATCTCACCAATTATGGATGCTTCTACACCTCTTGAATTGAGGTAACTGATCCCATTTTCAGCTAAAGATCGGTCTATAACAATTATGAAACCAACCCCCATATTGAAAACCCTGTACAATTCCCTTTCTTCTACGATATTTAAAGATTTTAAATATTCATAGATATCAAGTTTATAAAACCTTTCAGGATATATATCAGCACCTAGACTGCTCTTTATTACCCGTGGTAGATTGTCATAAAAACCACCGCCAGTAATATGTACCATACCCTTAACACCGCCTACTTCTTCTATAAAAGAAAGGACATCTTTAACATATATTCTGGTGGGTTCTAAAAGTAGATCCCCCAATTTTCTACCAGAAATCACCTCTTCATTGAGATCTTTATTAAGATACTCAAGGAAAATCTTTCTAACCAAAGAATAACCATTACTATGGAAACCTGATGATTTAAGCCCTATAAGTAGATCACCTTTCTTTATTGTTTTACCATCAATTATCTTTTTACTATCTATAATCCCTACACTAAACCCAGCTAGATCAAACTCATCTTCATTATACATACCTGGCATCTCAGCAGTCTCACCACCTAATAGTGCAACAGAAGCCTGTAAACAACCATAAGTAATACCTTTGATCACTTCAACCATTTTATCAGACCTTAGTTTACCAGTAGCAATATAATCTAAGAAAAATAATGGACGCGCACCAGTTACAATAAGATCATTCACACACATAGCAACAAGGTCAATACCGATTGTATCATATTTCTCCAGCAAAAAAGCTAATTTTAGTTTAGTACCCACCCCATCAGTTGAGGATATAAGCATAGGCTCTTCCATATTTTTGAAAGATGAGATGTTATATAAACCAGCAAACCCTCCAATATTTTCAGGTACATTTTCATTCATAGTTTTTGCAACCAATGATTTTATTTTCTCGACAAATGTATTACCTTCATCTATACTAACGCCAGAAGATGCGTATGAAATTTTACTCTTTCCCATATCCACCTATCTATTAATAGACTTTATTTTTTCAATCTCAGCAATAATCAGCTGTTCAGCCAGCTCTGGTACAACCTCCCAGACAACCTTCTCAAGATGTTTGCTAAGACATTCCCTTACCACATCTTTTATCATATCTTCAGTAATTATACTTGCAACAGCACTTTTGACAATATCAGAATTTACAGTTACTGTAGATAAAGATGCTGTAATAGTATCCTTAATAACCTGCTCAATCTTACCTAAATCTAACAATACATTAGATTCCATCGTTCTTTCTGCTAACTCTTCAACCTTTTCCTGTGGGATTAATGTCTCTTCTGTAACAATAGATTCAACTGCTTGCACAGTTTCAATCTCCTCTGTAACGCCCTTTTCAATGGAGGAGTCATCTTCGACAGCAAATTCAAGACTTTCAATTTTAACAAATTCATCACTTAATACATTACCGGTTTGAGGCAGATCATCATTTACAACAATCTTCTCCTCTACAATATCTTCAACAGGTTTTTCTAACTTCTCTTCTGATGATACATCTTCTGATATTGTATCTTGTATCAATCCTTCAAACATTTCTACTTTATCTACTTTTATTGCCTCTAACTCTTTTTCAACCTCTTCAAAAATATTATTCTCTTCTACCTTTTCTTCAACGACATCAACCTTTACATCATCTAAGAGCAATTCAGTATTTACCTCCTCAAGCCCCTTGAAAATGTCATCAATCTTTTCAGTCTCTACTGAAGTAAGATCAACAACTTTTGAAGTCTCCTCTTCCCTATTCTCTCCCTTTTCTTCTGTTATATTATCCAGATCAATGTTTATCCCTAAATCTTCCACACCAAACTTAACACTTTCTTCGGAAGACTCACTCAAATTGATATCTTCGCCGATCTGAGACATCAACTCTTCAACAGCCGCGTCCTTCTCAGATACTGTAATCACTATCTCTTCCCCAGCTTTTTCAGGTAATATATTTGCAAGTTTCTCTTCCAGAAGCTGAGAATTAAATGGTTTAACTAAATAATCATCACAATTATAATCCTTTAATTTCTCTTCGTTAAAATTATCAAAAGCACCAACAAGCAGTATAATTTTTGCAGAGAATTTCCCTTTTATCTCACCTATGAAATCTTTAATATTAACCCCTTCAAGTTTATTATCCAGTAGAACAGCTTCAGGAGCAAAAGATCTTAACTTCGAAATTGCTTCTTCATAAGTAAATGCTTTTTCTACTTCATAATTATCAGAATCCAACGAGAGGTCAATCACCCTGTGAATCGTTATACTATCATCTACTAGTAAAATCCTATTTTTCATAGGCTACCTCGAAAATTTTTTTTACATCTAAAATATAACATTTAGTATTATTCTCTAAGTGACAATAACCTTTAATATATTCTAACATATTTTTTTCATTATTGTAAGCAAAAATTTCATTAATTTGCTTTACAGTGATAATCTTATCTACCCTAATTCCAAGGACCATCCCTTCAAAGCCCAAAAATATCACCTCTTCACCACCTAACCTACTATTTAATATATCTACTATTTTAATGGTGGTTAACTCATTAACAACATTTTTGTAGTAATCAACATATAGAACATCATTTATATCAAACATATAATACTGTTGATTACTTTGAAAAATTAACCCTTGCAGAAATAACCTCCTTAATTTTGGATATTACTTCATCCTCATCAAATGGTTTCATCAAGAAATCGTTTGCTCCCAATTCCATAGCCTTATTTCTATGCTTATCTGTAGCCCTTGATGTTAATACAAATATAGGTGTTTCATGGTCCAACATCTCTCCTCTAATATGATTTATCAATTCATAGCCATTCATAAGCGGCATTTCAAGGTCAGTTATGATAAGATCAAACTTTCTACTCCTTAAGTTATCGATTGCAGCAATACCATCTGTAGCTTCAACATAATTAAATCCATAAGAAGTAAGTAATTTACCCAAATATTTTCTAACACTCAAAGAATCATCTACAATTAATATACTATTTGGGATATAATCGATCTTTTTAAGCTTCTCATCTTTTTTATCTATCGTCAAAGATATATTATGAATTAATGTATCTTTAATCAAATACATTGGATCCAATATCAAAGCAACATTCCCATTAGCATCTATGGTTGCTCCAGAAAAATGATTAAAATGAGAAATAGATTTTGGTAAAGGTTTTGTTATTGTAACCATACGATCCAATACTTCATCTATAACAATAATATATTTTTTACCTTTAGATGATAATACTATACAAGATTTATAACTATCCAGATACCCTAACTTGACTTGCCCCAATAAAACACCAAGATCATAAATATCGAGCAGTTCCCCTCTAAAATCATATTTATAACCATCGCTTCTTTTCTGTAATTTTTTTGTATCCAGATAAAATATTGTAACAATATTTAAGAGAGGTATTGAAAACTCCTGACCATTTTCCCTAACCAACAGATATTCAGCAATTAATTCTTTCATGTTGATATTTAAAATTACCTTAGTACCCTTCCCATACTCAGAATATATTTTAACATAACCACCAATCTTTTCTATATTTTCTTTTACAACATCCAATCCAACTCCACGTCCAGACAACTCACCCACAGAATCTTTAGTACTAAAACCTGGAAGAAAAAGTAGATCAAATAGTTTGTCCACTCTCATATTATCTGCTTCATACCTATCCAATAAACCTTTATCCACAGCTTTATTTCTAACTTTTTCAATATCAATACCAGCCCCGTCATCCTCTATTTCAAAAATCACCTGGTTCCCTTCTCTCAAGGCTCTAAATACTAATGTACCTTCAGGATTCTTCCCCACCAATTTCCTCTGTTCTGGGGATTCTATACCATGAGATACAGCATTTCTGACAAGATGGAGAAAAGCTTCTTTTAATCCATCAAAAATAGATTGGTCAATAGCTATCTTTTCTCCAGAATAAAGTATATTAACGCTTTTCCCTTCTATATTAGCTGCCGTATTAGCAGTTCTAATAGCGGTATTAAAAAGATTTTCTACATGAACCATTCTGATAGACGTAATATCTTTTCTTAACTTATCCATTAATCTACTAATAGATAATATTTCATCCTCATAATTATAAAGATTACTCTC
>JAINCL010000014.1:0-2669 GCA_036574145.1 Deferribacterales bacterium
CAGCAAATCCAATGACCCTTCAATTAAGATATCTTCAAACATTAAGTGAAATTGCCTCAGAAAAAAACTCAACCATAATATTCCCACTGCCTATTGAAATTTTAAAAACTTTTACTTCAAAAAGTGATAAATAAATAATCTATATTGGTGGCATTTTATTAATAAATGCCACCTTACATAAAATTGTAAGGATCCACATCAAAAATAAAATCGATACTTCCTTTTTTTAGTTTTGAAAACCTATCTTTTACCAATCTATAGTAGTATTGAATATTTGCAATCTTATGAACCTTAATCAACAAATTGTATCTGTACCTATTTTTAACTTTGTACACAACGGCAGGTGATGGACCCACCAATTTATCACCTTTAATTAAATTATCTTTTAAATCATTACATATCTCCTTTGTGACACTTTCAACCAATGATTGATTGGCACCTCTAACTAACATACGTACCATACGACTATATGGTGGATAATCAAGAATCTTCCTTTTTAGCAAGCTATCTTTATAAAAATCTTCGTAATTTCCATTTATTAGATAATGAAATACTGGATGATCGATATTATGGGTTTGTATTATCATATCACAACTTTTATAAAATCTCCCACCCCTACCAACAAACTGTACAAGGGTATGAAAAGCCTTCTCTTCAGCCCTAAAATCTGGCAACATAAGTAGATTATCTATATTTATTACCCCAATAAGTGTTATATCTGGATAATCTAACCCTTTAGTAATAATATTTGTACCGACTAAAATCCTTTTGCTCTTTTCAGCAAAATGTTTGAATATTCCATCAAGTCTTTTTACAGATGTAACCACATCCTGATCTATACGAATTATCTGATCGGGGAATAAACTATTCAATATTTCATAAACCTTTTCAGACCCAACACCAATAGGAACAAAATCACCACATCCACATTTTTTACAAACAAATCTTTTTATAACACCATCACAGTAATGACATTTACAATATTCATAATTTTTATAATAAGTCATCGAAACACTACAGTTAACACATTGTAAAACTTCACCACATGATCGACATATAAGAAAATTTGAATAACCTTTCTTATTAACAAGAAGTAACACCTGCTCATTTTTAGTTAATCTATCATAAATGGCATTATAAAGTTCTATACTTAAAACATTGCCTATCTGCTCAGCCTCTTTCATATCCACCAATTCTATTCTGATCTTATTATTATTATGAAATTTATTATTTAACCTAAGAAGATTATATTTTTGGGCAGATACTTTATAAAAACTTTCAAGTGAAGGTGTAGCTGATCCAAGGATTACTGGTATGTTAGCAATCTTACCATAAAGAACCGCCATATCTCTTAGTTGATAATACGGTGCATCCTCCTGTTTATAACTGAATTCATGTTCCTCATCAACAATTATTAATTTTAAATTCGATGGTGGGAGAAATAAAGCACTTCTTGCACCTAAAATAATATTTATCTTATTGTTATTAAAGCCTTTAAAAACTGTTTTTCTCTTCTTATCGGGTACTTTACTATGATAAACTTCTACAACACCATCTATTCTATTCTTTAATCTTGAAAAAAGTTGAGAAGTCAGTGCAATTTCAGGTACAATATACAATATCTGTCCACCATTTTTTATAACTTCGTTAATAACTTCACAGTAAACCTCAGTTTTTCCACTACCAGTAACACCATACAATAAATGAACATTAAATCTATCTATTTTTTCTTTAATATTTTTATAAGCTTTATACTGTTCATCATTCAAATCATATTTAATACCTTTACCTTTATTTGATATTATCAGTTCTTTTTCATTTTCAAAAAGTTTTATAGGAACAAGTTTATGCATAACTGTTCCAATATCGTTACAGTAATATTCTGACAATAATACAATAAATTTTAAATAAGTTTCAGGGAAAACAGGTTGACTGGATAGTAGTAAAGATATATCTTTAATTTTTATATCAGCATCAGTTCCATCCTTCTCCTCACTAAAAACTATACCTCTAACAAACCTTTTACCCACCTCCACCTCAACCACACTACCAATAGGTATAATATATTCAGATCTGTATGTAAGCAAACCAAGTTTGGGTACTGGAACAATAACCCTGTAATAAAACATATTTTAAAACCCTTTTAAATGTCTCTCCATCTTGTCACAAATAATTTTAAGCACCTCAATCCTTGCATACTTTTTATCATTAGCTGGAATAAGATACCAAGGAGCAATATCTGTACTTGTCTTAGCAACCATATCATCAACAGCTTCCTTGTAAAGATCCCATTTTTCTCGGTTTCGCCAATCTTCATCTGTGATCTTATACTGTTTTAATGGGTTATTACTTCTTTCCTCAAATCTTTTCAGTTGCTCATCCTTAGAAATATGTAACCAGAATTTAAATATAACTATTTTACCATATTGTGACAGCTGTTCTTCAAAATCATTTATTTCAGCGTAGGACCTTCCCCATTCCTCTTCAGTGGCAAATCTTTCAACCCTTTCCACAAGCACCCTACCATACCACGATCTATCATATATTGTTACAAACCCAAACCTAGGTACATGTCTCCAAAAACGCCATAGATAATGGTGAGCCTTCTCTTCGTCGGTAGGAGCAGCCACCTGAATAACTTGATAAAGTCTTGAATCTATCCCTTTGGT
>JAINCL010000087.1:0-2701 GCA_036574145.1 Deferribacterales bacterium
GGTGTAAAATTGATGGATATGGTGGGTATCGAAAAGTTTGATGATCCTGAGTTGTATGCTGCTATGATCGAGGCTTATATTAATCTTAAGAAGAAAGTGGACGCAAAGAAGTATATTGATAAAGCGATATTAAAATTTCCTGATAAAGTCAGAAGGTTTAATATCTATTCATCAAAAGTTATATAATTCAAATAGGTTTTTTATTTCGTTAGGTGTAATAAAATTTATTGATGGGTAGAATTTCTTCATTGTTAAAAAATTATTGGTCATAATTTCATCTTTTTCAGTAAAGAATGTATTATATACGACACAAAATAATTTTATCTCTCTATTTTTTAGTAATTCTATAGTTAAAAATGTATGATTTAAAGTGCCCAGTTTGGGTGTGGTTACCAGTATAACATCTGCATTAATTTCCTTTATAAGATCTACAAAAGTATATGTTTCTTTTATTGGGACGAGAATCCCGCCAGCACCTTCTATTAATATAACATTATAATGTTTTGTTAGTATGGATATATTTTCTTTTATTTTATTTATATCTATGTCAATATTGGCTAATTTTGCAGACAGGTGAGGGGATGCTGGGAAAGGGAGATTGTAGGGGTTTGTGGTATGATCTAAATCGAAATCTGTAGGCTTGATCCCCATAATTTTTCTATGGGTAATGATATCATCAGCAATATCGATTGAGCCTGTTTGGATAGGTTTCATGGTTGTCACTGAGATGTTTAATTCCATAAGTATCTTTGCTATTGTGCCGGTGATATAGGTTTTACCTATTCCTGTATCTGTGCCGGTTATAAATATTAATTTCGATGTAGTGGGAAATGACATCTTACACCATTTTCATATTTCGGTTTTTCAGATATACATAGTTTTTGTGCGTAGGGGCATCTTTCGTGAAATATACATCTACTTTTATATTGATTGCTATTTTTGGGTATAATACCTTCTATGGTTTCCAGAAATTCCACCTTACCATCTTTTAAGCTTGGGACAGATTTTTTTAGAAGTTTTGTATAGGGATTTTTTATTTTATCTTCTATAATATCTTCTGCTGTTATCTCCTCAAATATCTCACCAGAATATAAGATGATGATTTTATCAGAGATGGCTTGTAAAAGTTTTAGGTCATGGGAGATAAATAGTATAGTAAGTTTCTGCTCCTTATTCAACTTGAGTAGTAGCTCTATTATCCCTTTTTGAATTGTTACATCAAGTGCTGTTGTTGGTTCATCTGCTATTAGAAGTTTTGGATTGCTGGAAAGAGCCATAGCAATCATAACACGTTGATTCATCCCTCCACTAAGGTTATGGGGGTATGATTTGAGGCGTTCTTCCGAATTATCTATCCCAACTAAAGTTAGAAGCTCTATAGCTTTTGATCTGTAGTTGATATCTCTGTTGTGTATTTTGATGGTTTCTATTAGCTGTTCACCAATTGTCATTACAGGATTAAGTGATGCAGTGGGGTTTTGAAAAATCATCGATATAGATCTTCCCCTTATCTCCTCTTTTGAATCGTTTGTTATGTAGCTTTTACCCAAAAATTCCATCTCTCCAGTATATTTAAATGGTGAATTTAAAAGTCCCAGGGTATGTTTTGCAAGTACTGTTTTCCCTGAACCTGATTCACCGGCTATACCTACAATAGTACCTTCTTCAACTACAAAGTTTACATCATTTAAAATGATATGGTCATCAATGTTTACATTTATATTTTTATACTTCAACATGTAAAAATAATATTTGAATTTTTTTTTTTTGTCTATATTATATTTAAATATGGAAAATATTAGAGACATAATTGTTGCTAAAATAGATATTCTAGAATATATCTCCCAATATGTGGATCTTAAGAAAAGTGGTAAAAGCTACAAAGGTTTGTGCCCTTTTCATACAGAAAAAACACCTTCATTTACAGTTACTCCCGAAAAAGGTTTATTTCATTGTTTTGGATGTGGAGCATCAGGCAATGTGATAACGTTTGTAATGAAATACAATAATCTTTCTTTTATTGATGCTTTAAAGTTTCTGGCGGCACGTTTAGGAATATCGATGGAGAGGGATGGTGAGTTAGACAAAACTGCCTTAATATTAAAAAAGCTTCATAATGAGATAAAAGATATTGCAATGTCATTAATTTTAAAAGATGATAAGGCTCTTAACTATATTAAAGATAGAGGCTTTGATAAAGATATAATAGATAGTTTTAGTTTAGGGATAATTCGTAGTGGTTTCGATTTTTCATATATTGTAAAGAGATATGGTGTTGATGTCATTAAAGAGTCTGGACTTTTTTTGTATAAAAATGGTGAAAATATTTTTAAATTGGCAGATAGATTATTATTCCCTATAAAAGATATTTATGGTGATGTTATTGCTTTTTCTGGGAGAAGTCTTGGTGGTGAGATGCCAAAATATATTAATTCTCCTGAAACTAAAATATTTAAAAAGGGTACCATTTTATATAATCTTTCTTTGGCTAAAGATTTTATAAGGGATAGCAGGTCATGTTATATTGTAGAGGGGTATTTTGATGTTATCAGGATGTGGAGTTGTGGTTATAAAAATGTAGTTTCTTCTATGGGAACAGCTTTTACAAAAGATCAAGCTGCTCTTATAAAAAGGTATGCGGATAATGTTGTTATTCTGTATGATGGTGATCAGGCTGGGATTAATGCTGCCTATAAAACAG
>JAINCL010000015.1:0-4586 GCA_036574145.1 Deferribacterales bacterium
TAAGATTTATCAAAAAGTTCAAGAAAAATTGTGAAAATAATAAACAATATTGCTAAAAATATATAGATATTATTTTCATAATCAAGTAATATTCCAAAAATATTTAATTTAGATATACCTGTTAATCCAGATGGTCCACCGGTATATTCTACAAATTCGTTAAAAAGGATATAAATTATCATACCAAAGCCTAAGGTAGCCATGGCTAAATAATGACCATGTAATTTTAAGGTTGGAAGACCTATAATATATGCCATAACAACTGCTACTAAAGCACCTATAATTATAGTTAAAAATGGGTTAACACCAAAATGAACTGTCAATATTCCAGATGTATATGCACCTATCCCAAAAAAAGCTGCCTGACCAAGAGAAATTACACCTGTATATCCAAATAATATATTGAGTAAAGAGGCGTTAATGGCATTAATCATTATATAAATTACAATACTTTTATAAAATTGATTTTCCACTAGAAAGTTAAAACCTAATAAAAAGATTGATAGTATCAATATAAAAATTATATTTACTTTTCTCATACCCTAACCGCTTTCTTTTTACCCCAAAAACCTGTAGGTTTGATAAATAGTATCAATAATAAAATTATAAAAGCAAATACATCTTTAAATCCAGATGGAAATGTAAAGGCAAAAAATGCTTCTACAATACCCAATAAAAACCCACCAAATAAACCGCCCCAAAAACTACCCAGTCCCCCTATAATTGCAGCTGCAAAACCTTTAAGGCCCGACATAATGCCATCGGTGTAGGTAACAAATGTAATTGGAGCAATCAATGCACCAGCCAATGAACCAAGAAAACTTGCAATAGCGAAAGAGAACATTCTTATCATATTCACATTTATACCACAGATTGTAGCAGCAATCTGATCATCATAGCAAGCTCTAAAAGCTTTTCCATACTTGGTATACTTAAAAAAACTAGATAAAAACAGTGCAACTATAAAACATACAAACACTACAAGAATACTTTGGGAATTCATTGAACCACCGATTAATGGAATGGTTTTATCCTCAACATAGGGAGGAACTGCCAACGAATCTCTCCCCCATATCAGCATTGCTACACCTCTAATGATGATAGCTAAAGCTATTGTGATAGCTATAAGGTTAGTTTCAGTCTTAAGTCTTACATACCTAAGAAAAAAACGTTCAAAAATAATCCCCACAATAAACATTGTAATAAAAGTTATTAAAAATGATGGTATCATCGGTAATCCAAACATAGATAAGGTGGTATACATAAGCATACCACCCAACACCACAAATTCTCCCTGAGCAAAATTTATAAGCCCTGTTGTATTATAAATTATATTAAAGCCTATTGCAATCAAAGCATATATACTTCCACTGGTCACCCCTGAATAGAAAAATTGCATTATTCCACAATCTCCCAATTATTATTTTTAACCCTTATCATCAAAAAAGACTCTTTTCCAAGCCCATTGTGATCATCTTTTGACATGTTAAATTTACCTGTTATACCAACATATCCTTTAATATTCTCTAAAGCATCAGCAATCTTACTACTATCCTTTCCTCTAACTTTCAACGCTTTTTTAAAGAGCATAAAAGAATCATATGCATAACCACCAAAAGCAGAGACAGGAGTTTTAAATTCTGTTTCAAATTTCTTCTTATAATCCAACAAAAGAGGTTTATATTTATCATTATTAGGTAATTTGTCAACCACTGTTATTCTACCAGCTGGAAGATATATACCTTCAGCAGCAGAGCCAGCAAGCTCTAAAAATTTTTTTGAAGCAACCCCGTGTGACATAAATAGAGGAGCTTGAATATTTAGCTGTTTATAATTTTTTGCAATAATAGCAGGAGCCGGACCTATACCCCATACCACAACTGCATCAGGATTTTTAGAAGCGATTTTTGAAAGCTGTGAAGTCATATCTTTATCTGTGTCTTTAAACCTCTCATCGGAGATAATTTCAATGCCATAATTTTTAGATTCCCCAATTAATGCATTTCTTCCAGTATCTCCGAAACCGTCTTGGGAAGTAAGAATTGCTACTCTCTTTTTCCCATTTTTTTGAAGATAATCAAAAATCTTTTCAACTGCCAATTCATCAGACTGAGGTGTTTTAAAAATAAATTTCTGAACAGGGTGAACTATCATTTTACTGGCGGCACAGGATATCAAAGGGATCTTGCTGTTTTGAGCAATCTCCTTTATAGAAAGAGATGCACCTGTTCTACTTGGTCCAATTACTGCGATAACTTTATCATTTTGAATCAGTCTTAAAAACTTCTTTCTCGCTTCAGCATCTTCACCTTTGTCATCATATACTATAAGATTTATTTTTTCACCTTTATATCCACCATTTTTATTAAACTCCTCTACAAGCATCTCCAATGTTTGTTTCTCTGGTAAACCAAGATAAGATGCTGGTCCTGTGACTGAGAAAATTGCACCTAATTTTATATCAGCATTTGCTACATAATTTAATATAATTACAAAAAATACAACATAGAAGAACCTCTTCATGCATTGCCTCCCCTTCATTTATTTTAACAACTTCCATTTTTTATTTACTATCTTTACCATGACAAAGGCATCCTTCGATAATCCATTATGATCAGCTGAAGAAAAATTGAATGTTCCATAGGTGCCTATATAGTTTTTTATAGATTCTATATTTTGAGCAATTGTATTACCATCTTTAAAGTTTTTTATACTCATAAGAATATGTATTGCATCATAAGCATGACCACCAAAAGTAGATACAGGAGTTTTAAATTCTGTTTCATACTCTTTGATATAATCTAATAGTAATTTTTTATATTTATCATTATCTGGTAGCTGTTTTGACACAATAATTCTCCCAGCAGGTAGAATAATTCCATTGGCTGCGTCGCCTGACAATTCTATAAATTTAGCTGAAGCCACACCATGACTCATAACTAACTGTGAAGTCATATTAAGCTGTTTAAAATTTTTAGCTATTATGGCTGGTGCTGGACCTACTCCCCAAACTATAATTGCATCAGGTTTTTTTACATTTATTTTAGATAATTGGGACGTCATATCTTTATCTGTATCAAGATATTTCTCATCAGCAATAATTTTTATACCGAAATCTTTAGCTTCTTTTAACATTGCAGCTCTACCTGAATCACCAAAACCATTCTGAACGGTTAAAATTGCAACTTTATTCATCTTTTGAGAAGATAGATATTCGAAAACTTTTTGTACTGCATGTTCATCTGAAGGTGCTACTTTAAACACAAAAGGATTGAGAGGATTAATAATTCTATCACTTGATGCCATACTAATTACTGGAACTTTATATTGTGCAGCCAGATCTTTTATAGCTAATGATTCTCCGGAAGTTGTGGGTCCTAAAACCAAATATACACCGTCTTTTTGTACTAATCTTATAAATTTTTTCCTGGCCTCATCATCAACAGATTGGGTATCATATACTATCAAATCGATCTTCTGTCCATTGATACCACCTTTCATATTAATCTTTTTTACATAATACTCAACAGTCTGCTTCTCTGGTAACCCCAATATAGATGCAGGACCTGTGAGAGCAAACAACCCTCCAACTTTAATATCAGCAAAAGCCGTAAAAGAAAACAACAAAAAGCATACCACCAAAAACTTACGCATATCAACCCCCTTTTTTTATATTCCGTATATTTTACTACCTTCAATTGTTTTTATACCTGCTTCCCCTAAAGCAGTAAGAGCAGCATCTATCTCATCAAATCTAAATATCATGACAGCAAAATCTCTACTTTTTTCCACAAAAGCATACATATACTCAACATTCACATTATTATCACTTAAAACTTTAAGAACTGATGCAAGTCCACCAGGAACATCAGGAACTTCAACAGCTATAACTTCAGTTTTACCAACAGTAAACCCATTTTCTTTCAATAGTTTATAAGCCTTTTCAGGTTCATTCACAATAAGTCGAAGAATACCGAAATCTGATGTATCGGCAAGGGATAGAGCCCTTATATTTAAGTTATTTTTACCTAATAGATCACATATTTCAAATAATCTACCAGATTTATTCTCTATGAAAATAGATATTTGGATAATTTTCATTATATCCTCCTTACTTTAATTTTCTTTTATCTATAACTCTTTTTGCTTTTCCTTCACTTCTTTCAATTGTTTTAGGCTCTACAAGTCTAACTTTACATGTAATACCTATTATATCTTTTATATTGTTTTGAATAGTTTGTTCAAGTCGTTGCAACTCCTTAATTTCATCTGAGAAGAAATCTTCACTTACTTCAACAAGCACCTCCAGTTCATCAAGGTTATGAACTCTATCAACGATTAGTTGATAATGAGGTAAAACACCTTTTGTTTCAATCAAGATAGATTCTATCTGAGATGGGAATAGGTTTACCCCTCTTATAATTAGCATATCATCACTTCTTCCGGTTACCTTTTCCATCCTAATAAATGTTCTACCGCATTTACATGGTTCTTTTATTAATCTTGAAATATCCCTTGTCCTATATCTAATTACAGGCAAAGCCTCTTTTGTAATACTTGTAAATACAAGTTCACCTGTCTCACCA